>JAJDFU010000334.1 GCA_020528935.1 Saprospiraceae bacterium
CCACCAGGTAATCGCCCGTGCGGTAGTACAGCTCCACAAGCAGATTGTGCCGGGTGGCATGCCGGAGGATGGCTTCGGTATAGATGTACTGCACGTAGCCGTTTTTGATCGCCCGCAGCGGCTGATCCACTTCAAACTCGTCCTTCATGGCGGCCTCGTCCGCTTCCTTGCGGCTTTCCTTTTCCTCACCCAGCTCTTCCGGGAAGAGGTTGCGCATATTCCGGAAAAGCGCATCGGAAATGCCCGACACCACCGTGTCGGCCTGTATGCTGACGGCGACCTCGTGGATGAAGAAAATGAGCAGTACGATGTTGACCACGGCCCCGGCCAGGGCCAGCAGAATGGAAAGCGCGGGCACGAAGGTCATCTGATCCGATTCCCGGATCGCATTCAGCACGAGGAGGCAGTACGCAAACAATGCGATGTAAGCCCCCAGCACCACCTGATTGAGGCGGACGTACATGAAGTTGCGGATGAGCCGCGGGCCGAATTGGGAGGAAGCCAGCGTGAGCACCACCAGGGTAATGGAAAAGACCGTGCCGGCCACCCCGATCATGGCGCCCGAGATGGTGGTCAGTATGCTGCGGGCCGAAGCCGGGCTCTGGGTGAGCAAATAGCGCCCCATCCCGGCGGCCGCAAGGTCCAGCAGACTGTCCAGGTAGATCGAACCCACAGCCAGCCCGACGGCCGCCAGAATGATCAGCACGGGAACAAACCAGAAGGTGGCCAGCAACTCACGCCACCAGAATAGCAGGCGATTCATACACCTTTATACGGCTTTTTGGGAAAATGAGCTTATACCCGGCGGGAATTTTCGATGCCGAACGCAATCCTTCGCGGTTTTGCTTTTCGTTCAGCAAGCTGCCCGGCCTGTGAATGAACGAAGTCCGTTTTCATGTGAGGGGAAGGGCGGTCAGACGACGGGGCTTTCCGCAATGGGTTCCAGCTCCCGCACCAGCTCCTCCAGTCGCGCTTCCAGTTCGCCGTCAAAATTCTCGTCGCTGAGCCGCACGTTCAGGATCTCCTCGTCCCGGTCGCGCTGGTCTTCGGGCATGGCCAGCACCACGGGGAAGGCCCGGCAACTGCGCAGTTGGCCTTGGGCCAGCTGCCGGGCACGGTCAAAGACCCGGCCGTAGCCAAACGGCTCGCTTTTGGTTTCGTCCTTGCTGCCGCAGCAGGTGAGGAAGACTATTTCGGTCACTTTGTGCCGGAACTTCCGGATGGCGTCCCGCAGGGGGGCGATCAGTTGGCCGGCCCAGATGGGGCCGAGGAGGATCAGGCGGTCGTATGCCCGGATGTCGTGCCGGATCCGGCGGTTGCCGGGGCTGAGGCGGATCCAGGAAAAGAACAGCAGCAGGCCGAACAGATCGATACGCGGCCGCAGGGCCTCCACATCGGCATGCAGCCGGCGGGCCAGGCGTTCGGCCAGGTAGCGGTTGTTGCCGGAATGGGAGTAGTAGAGGATGAGGGTCTTTTTCATGGCGGATTCGGATCGGGTTCACCCTCAAGGATACCCGACCCGGGCTAATAGTGCAATGAGCGAGGCACGTGTGCAGGGATGACAAATGTCAATCTCCGTTGAAAGAAAAGGAGCCTGTGAGGCAGCTTCATTCCTCGTTTCCGTCGATGATCCTGCCATCCTCCATCTCCAGGATGCGGTCCGTCTTGTTGGCAAAGTCGAGGTCGTGGGTGACCATGAGCAGGGAGAGGCCGCGGGTGTCGCAGAGGTCGCGGAAAATGCGGAAGACATTGTCGCTGTTGGTGCTGTCGAGATTGCCGGTGGGTTCGTCGCCCATGATGATATCGGGCTCGTTGATGAGGGCCCGGGCGATGGCTACGCGCTGCTTCTGGCCGCCGGAGATGCGGTAGGCCAGCTTGTGGGCCTGATCGGCAATGCCGAGTAGTTCCAGCTTGTCCAGAGCATCCTGGCGGATCTGCTCCTGGGGCTTCCGGGCGAGCTTCTGTGCGGGGAGCATGACGTTTTGCAGTACGGTGAATTCCGGCAGCAGGTAGTGGAACTGGAACACGAAGCCGATATGGGCGTTGCGCACCCGAGCCAACTCGGGCTGCGGCCGGCCGGTGAGCAGCTCGCCGTTGAGGTAGAGCTCGCCGGTGTAGGCGGTGTCCATGGTGGATAGGATGTAGAGCAGGGTGGATTTGCCGCAGCCGGACTTGCCCATGACGGAGACGAATTCGCCCCGGCGCATGCGAAAGGAGATGTCGCGCAGCACGTGAAATTCCACGGGCTCGTAGAAGTACTTGTCGATATGCCGGGCTTCCAGTACGTAGCTCACTGGCCTCGGATGATGTCCACGGGATCGATCTTTTCCGCTTTGCGGGCGGGCAGGTAGCCCGCGAAAAAAGTGGCTACCAGGGCAAACCCCAGACCGATGAGGTAAAAGAGGGGGTTGAAATTGACCGGGTAGGTGGTCACGGTGGGCAGGGCCTGGGTCTCAAAAGGCGTGTGGTCGATGAGTACGGAGATCAGGTGCCCTGCCAGCAGGCCCAGCAGACCGCCGGCCAGGCCGATGAGCACTGCCTGGCTCATGAAAATGTACTTCACGTCGCGGCCCGAAAAGCCGGTGGCCTTGAGGATGGCGATGTCGTTCATTTTTTCGTAGATGACCATGTTGAGGATGTTGTAGATGCCGAAGCCGGCCACCACCAGCAGGGTGATGGATACAGCGTAGGTGATGAGATTGCGCACGAAGGTGCCGGTCTCAAACTGGGCGTTGGCCGTATTGATATCGACGGCCGTGATGCCGAATTGGGCGGCCAGCCGGCGGGCAAAGCGGGGCGCCTGCTGGATGTGCTTCAGCTTGAGGTTGATGTCGGTGATGTAGTTGGTGCCCACGCCCTCGATCTGTTGGGCGGTCTGCAGGGAGACGTAGCTCTGCACGTCGTCGATCTCCGCCAGGCCGCTCTGGTAAATGCCCACGATCTTCAGGGGGAAGACCTCGCCCTGGGCCGAGCGCACCTGCACGCGATCGCCCACTCCTACGGAGAGCTTGGCCGCCGCGCCGGCCCCGATGAGGATGCCGTTGTCGATGCGCTCCAGCAGGAGGGGGTCGCCTTCCACCACGTAGTCGTCCAGGTTGAAGAGCTCGATCTCGTTGGCGATCTCGATGCCGTTGAGGATGCCGCTGAGGGGTATCGAGCCGGCAAGGTAAAACCCATTGACCTTGAGCTGGGGCGTCACGCCCAGCACCGCCTCGTGCCGGCGCAGATAGGCCAGAATGGGCAGGGCATTGGGGATGCGCTCCTGGCTGAGCCTGGGCTTGACGGAGCGCACTACATTCCAGCTGTTTTCCAGGCCTTCCAGCAGATCGACCGGCTGGCGCTCGCTGGGGGCAATCTCGTTGTACAGGTGCACGTGCGGCGTGCGGTCCAGCACAATGCCGTCGAGCAATTGGTTCAGGCCGGTCATGAAGCTCACCAGGATGATGAAGGTGGAAATGCCGAAGGTGACGCCCAGGGCGGCGATGCCGCTTTGCCGGATGCGCGACAGCAGGTGCGTTCTCGATATGGAGAGGAGGACCTTCCAGTTGATCATTCCGGCAGGTATAGGGTAGTAGAAGAATCGATGCCGGCCAGGATCTCCACCCGTTCCAGGCTGCGCAGGCCGGTTCGTACCTTCACCAGGCCCGTGTCCGTACGCACCCGGGAGGATTCCGCGAGGTAGGCCGCCGGGATGGTGAGGGCAGATGGCTTTTGCGCAATGCGGATGTTGGCCTCACCGGACAGCCCGGCGTACAATTGCCCGGGGAAGGGTTCGGTGAATTCGGCTTCTACCCGGAAGGTCTGGTTGCGCTCGTTTTTCTGGGGGAAGATCTTGGTCACTTCGGCCCGGAACACCTGGTCGCCGTAGGCTTCCAGGGTGAGGAAGACCGGCTGGCCCGTCCGGATGCGGGCGATGTCGCGTTCGTCGATGCGCATTTCGATCACAAAGTGCCCGGCACTGCCCACCGCAGCTACCGGCTCCTGGATAGTCACTTTCTCGCCGGGTTCTTTTTCCAGGGCGTACACCTTGCCGCGGATCTTGCTGCGCACGGTGAAGTCGCTGCGTTTGAGTTTGGCCAGGCGGTAGTCGTTGGCGGCCTGCTGGTAGCGGACCTCCAGTTCGCGCTTTCGCCTGCGGTATTCGGCCTCCAGTTTGCCCAGCCGGTTGGAAGTGAGCTCGTAGGCCAGTTTCTTTTTTTCGAACTCGACCCGGGTACCTATTTCCTGGTCCCATAAGTTCTTTTGGCGAAAATAGTTGATGCTGTCGTCCCGCAGCTGCAGTTCCGCTGTTTCGATCTGGTTTTCCAGGTCGATCAGGGCGTGGTGCTCCCCCTTCAGGTCTTCGCGCGCCTGCTCGTAGGCCAGGCGGGCATTTCCCAGGTTGAGCTCGGCGTCCTCGTTTTTGATGACTACCAGCGGATCGCCCACCTCTACCCGGTCGCCCTCCTCCACCCGGTTGCGCTCCACTATGCCCGACACCACCGTGAAGGCCCGGTACAGGCTGTCGGGCTGTATGGTGAGGGAGGCGTATACCGATTCGGTAATGGGGGTCTGCCGGGGGCGGATAGAGTCGCCGCGATCGCTACAAGCCGCGAGGGCGAGCAGGCCGATCAGAAACAGAATGTGGCCGCGTACGGACATACCGGATGGTAAATGGCTGAGGCGAAAAATACAGAATACCGGGCAAGCAGGGATCTCCTGGGGCTCTGTTTCCTGTTTCAGGTGTTCAAGTTCCTGATCGTATTCTGTTTCAAGGATACAATGCCACTAACGAATATGACCTTTTATCCTGAAAACCGTATAAGGATAAAAAAATCAGGTCTTATCCAAAAACCGGTATGAAAAGCATTGGAATCGTGCAGTGCGGAATGCTGACCAAGGCGCTTTCGGTCATGGCGGGGCGCACGCATGGCGAAGCACAGCTTGTCGGGGGCAAAGACGGCTCTGCCTCGGGCGGCATCGCCGGCGCGGGCGGTCAACTGCCAATTCCTGCTCAACGCCCCGGCCCGCGCCGCAGTGCCTGCGGATGCGAAAACTACCGCTGCTCCCGTGCGCGGATTAAGCCCCCGCTCCCGGTTTCTTTAGGCTGGTCGTGATCTTCACCGGATGGTGCAAGGTGCGATGTACGGGGCACTTGTCCGCGATTTCGAGCAGGCGACGGATCTGCTTCTCGTCCAGGTTGCCTTCCAGTTCCATGACGCGTTCGAAGTGATCGATCTTGGCTTCGGTTTCCTCGCAGTGATCCAGATCATGGGCGTAGTCCTTGTAGTGGTCGATATGTACGGTCACTTCCTGCAGGTCCCACTTCTTGCGGCGGGCGTACATCTGCAGGGTCATGGCGGTGCAGGCACCCAGGCCGGCGCTGAGCAACTCGTAGGGCGAGGGACCGAAATCGTTGCCGCCCACGCGCTCCGGCTCGTCGGCCGTAAGGCTGTGATGGCGCACCATGACGTCGGTAGTGTACCCGGTGTCGTCCAGACGAACGGCAATCTGCTTCTCGGCCTTCAGCTTTTCCTGTTCCGGTTTGTCGATGTAGCACTCGGACCAGCTGGCAATGAGCTGGCCGGCATAGCGCGAATGGCGGCTGCCGGAAAGCAAATGGTCGGCGCCGTCCAGGCTGACGAAGGATTTGGGATGCCGGGCCGCGTGGTACAGGCGGGCGGCGTTGTCGATACGCACGATCAGGTCCTGGGGCGAGTGCATGATGAGCAGGGCTTTGTCCAGGTTTTTCAGATGGCTTTCCAGGCTCTGGCTGCGGATGTCTTCCAGAAATTGCTTTTTCACCGTAAAGGGCCGGCCGGCCAGTACGACCTCGGCTTCGCCCCGGGCTTCGATCTCCGCTTGGTGCTCGCCCAGCAGATGCTGCACGTGGTCGGGATCGTATGGGGCACCCAGCGTCACCACGGCGCGCACAAAGTCCAGTTGTGCGGCTGCACCGATCACCGCTGCCCCACCCAGCGAGTGTCCGATGAGTACAGCGGGCGCCCGGTATTCCCTTTCCAGGAAGCGGGCCGCCGCCACCAGATCCTCGATGTTGGAGGAAAAATTGGAATCGGCAAAATCGCCCTCGCTTTCTCCCAGTCCCGTGAAGTCGAAGCGCAACACGGCAAAGCCCGCCTGGCTCATGGCCCGGCTGATGTTGCGGGCGGCCTGCAGATCCTTGGAGCAGGTAAAGCAGTGGGCAAAGAGGGCGAAAGTATGCGGGTGCTGATTGACCGGCATTTCCAGGCGGGCCGCCAGGGGCAGGTTTTGGGCATTGGGGAATTCGAGCTTTTGCGATCTCATTTTTAAAACAATTTGTTTGAAATTAAAGCGAAAGAGCGTAGCTTTGAAGTGTAATCAAAAAGGTGATTTTGTTAACACATTGCGCATGCCCTCTTCCTCTGATCCCAAGCTACCGATTGACCGGCAGAAACCGTCGGTTTGGCCCCGAATTTTCATTGTCGTATGCCGACCGAACAGCAGGTCTGCAGCCGGCTCCAAAACAAGGCGCGGCAAGCGGCTGGAGCTTTGGGCCACTATACTCAAGATCCTGGCAGCACTTGCCGCCCTGTTCCGGGCCCTGCGCTAGCTTTTCTTATTCGACCGGCTTCTGGGGTGGAAGCTCTGGATGGTTACCCTCAGATAGGCCTTATCCAGATGGGTGTAGATCTCGGTGGTGAGTATGGACTCGTGCCCCAGCATATCCTGTACGGCCTTGAGG
>JAJDFU010000033.1 GCA_020528935.1 Saprospiraceae bacterium
GGGGCCACAGGGAAAGGGCCCCCGGCCGGACCGGGACCCAATACCCCATGGGGGGAAGCAACACACACAGCAGTATGGCCCCCCACACCCAGGGGTTGCGGGTCACGGCATTGTTCCAGAAGGAGGCGGTATGTCGCGGCATGTTGAATACGTTGAGCAGCTGCGCCAGCACCAGGGTATAGAATGCCATATTGTTGACCTGGGCTTCTTCCAACAACAGGTAGCGGTCTGCAAACAAGGTCATCCCGATCACGGCCGCCGTAATGCTGAGCCCGTAGGCGATGGTAGCCAGCCAAAGCCGCCGCGGCAGGATGGGTTCGTCCGAGGGCCGGGGCGGTTCGTTCATCAGGCCCTTTTCGCCCTCGTTCATACCCAGGGCCAGGGCCGGGAACACATCGGTGACCAGGTTGAGGTAGAGGATCTGCAGCGGCAACAGCGGCAGGGGAAGCACGGTAAGGGAAGCAATGGCCACCGAGATGATCTCCGCCAGGTTGCTGGACAGCAAGTATACCACGAACTCGCGGATGTTCTCAAAGATGATGCGCCCCTGCCGGATGGCCAGCTCGATGGAGGTGAAGCGGTCGTCCTCGAGGATGACATCGGCCACCTCTTTGGCCGCTTCGGTGCCGCGAATGCCCATGGCGATGCCGATATCGGCCTTTTTGAGGGCGGGGGCATCGTTGACGCCGTCGCCGGTCATGCCTACCACGCAATGGTGCGCCTGGTAGAAATCCACCAGGAAGAGCTTCTGCTCCGGGGTGACCCGGGCGAATACGATCGCATCCAATAGGGCCTCTTCCTGTTCCGGGCTGATGGTTTCGAGGTCCCGCAGGTGATTGCTGTGCACCACCTTGGCGTCCTGGGTTTCGGCATCGATCAGGCCCACCTCTTCGGCGATCTTGCGGGCCGTCTGCGGATGATCACCGGTCACCATCACCACCTTGATGCCGGCCTCGCGGCAGGTGCGTATGGCCGGCGCCACATCGTGGCGGGGCGGATCCAGGAAGCCCACCAGGCCGAGGAACGTCAGTTGTTCATACACATTCTCCTCGATGGGTCTGTCCTCGCGGTCGGAATAAGCAAAGGCCAGGGTGCGCAGGCCTTCGGCGGCCAGGGCATCGGCCTGCTCGCTCCAGTGCTGCTCGTCCTCCGCCGTCAGGGATCGCGTACCGTCGGGGGTCCGGATCTGCGCGCAGGCATCCAGTACGTTTTCCAGGGCGCCCTTGACGTGAATGCGATAGCCGCCTTCCGGAAGCTCGTTGGCCGTGGCCATCATCTTGGAGTCCGTGTCGAAGGGTCGCTCGAAGAGCTCGGGATAGCGCTCGCGCACGGCTTCCACATCCCAGCCCAACTTCTGAGTGAGCTCCACCAGGGCCACTTCCACCGGATCGCCCTGCAGCGATTCGCCGGCTTGCACGTTGTTGCACAGCAGGCCCACCTCCAGCAGCCGGCGAGCCTCTTCGTCCGCATCGGCCAGTCCGGGCCCGGCCTCGTCCAGGTGGATGGAACGGCCCGCATGGACCAGCCGGTGGGCGGCCATCTGGTTTTCGGTGAGGGTGCCGGTCTTGTCGGTGCAGATGATGCCGGTCTCGCCCAGGGTCTGCACGGCTTCCAGCTTCTTGATCACCACCTGCTTGTCGGCCAGGCGCAGCATGCCGCGGGCCAGGGCGATGGTGGCCACGATGGGCAGCCCCTCCGGAATGGCGGCCACGGCCAGGGCGATGGCCGTCTCGATCATAAGCAGGAGGTCCTTGCCCTGCAGCCAGCCCGACAGGCCGATCACCACCGTAAGGCCCAGGGTGAGCCAGATGAGGCGCAGGCTCAGTTGGTTCAGCTTTTTCTCCAGGGGGGTGCTTTCCTTTTCCGCCTCGCGGGTCATGCGGCTGATCTTGCCCAGCTCGGTCTGTTCGCCGGTGGCCGTGACCAGCACGCGGGCCGAGCCGCGGCTCACCAGGGTGCCCTTGAAGACCATGTCGCTGCGTTCGGCCAGGGGGGTGTCGGCGGGCAGGGGATCCAGCTGCTTTTCCACCTGGTTGCTCTCGCCGGTGCGGGCGGCTTCCTTGACGGCCAGCAGCTCGTGGCTTCGTCCGCGCCCCTCGGCCGGCACCACATCGCCGCTCTCCAGCAGCCGGATGTCGCCGGGCACCACCCCCTCGGCAGGCCGCTGCCCCCCCTCCCCCCCCCCCAGCCCCCGCACCACCCCCCGGCGCATCCGCCCCCCGGCCCCCCTGGCCCGCACGGCCCGCCCTTCCCTGAACA
>JAJDFU010000433.1 GCA_020528935.1 Saprospiraceae bacterium
GACGTAGATCAGGATGATCACCCCCAGGGTTTTCCACCATAGTCCTCGCATGCATGTCGCTGTTTGTTATCTAAAAACCGGCCTGTTCGCTCAAGCGATGTTCCGGCAGTGTCATTTTTTTTAGTCGCGCCACAAAAAGGGGTACAAGATCAGCGAAAGCCCCAGCAACAGCAGATCAATCCCCACCAGCAAGCCCACATCGCCGCCAAGCCCCTGCCTGTCGATCAGCTCCAGGGCCGTAGCGCTCATTTTCACCAGAAGCAGCAAGATCGGTATTATGACCGGAAAGCTGAGGATCGCCATGATCGTAGCGCTTTGGGCCGTTTTCACGGCAATGGCGGACACAAAGGTAAAGGTGATGGAAAACCCGAGGGCCCCCAGGGCGAGCGTACCCAGGAACAGGCCGTAGTCCTGCACGGGATTGCCGGTCACCAGGGCCATGCCCAGCCAGGTGAGCAGGCTCAATACCCCGAGCAGGCCCACGTTGTACACCACCTTGGCCAGCAGAACCGCTATGGGATGCGCGAGGCTGTAGTAGTACAGCTGGCGCCGGCCGGTTTCCTGCACAAAGCTTTTCAGCACCGCATTCACCCCGGCAAACAGCACGATGATCCAATAGAGGGTATTCCAGACCGTGGCCTCCACCCGGATGAAGGAAATGTACACTACAAAGACGGTGGAGAGCACGTACAAAAGAATACCGCTGAGGGCGTATTTCCCGCGCCACTCCAGCAGCAATTCTTTTCGCAACAGCACAAGCGTTTGGGCCAAAACGGACATGGCGCAAAAATAGCAGCTTCTTGCAAAGCGTCCCCGGCGATGTGCAGGGGCAATGCGCATTGGAAATTGAATATCAGGCGAGATTTCAATAATTTTGAAAGACTATAGAAAACCGGGTGCGACCGACCCCCCGCCGTTCAACCGTTCATTCCGGCCGGTGCCCGCCCCAACAACACACCAAACAGGACGATGCGCACAATAGTGGTTTTCGGCCTTCTGGCCTGTCTCAATCCGCCTCATCTGGCTGCAGCCAAAGATACCTACCACAAGATCGTCGCTCAAAAGGGCGACTACATCTATGCCCTGCTGCGCAAATACGAACTGGACGAGCATACCTGCAACCTGGAGCGCTTTTACGAGATCAATCAGCTGGAGCGCAACGCTCATCTTCTGGAGGGCGAATCCTATTACCTACCCATTCTGGTGTACGATTACAACGGCAAAACGATACGATCCACCATAGGCATTTCGGACTGGGACCTGGCCGTGCGCATCCAGAAGTACAACGAACGGATGCAGGAGGCCCAGCTGCGCAGCGCCTCCTATGTGGATGATCGCGTGCTGTGGGTCCCCTATCATATCCTGCACTGCGACGAAGCTGAAGTGCGCCTGCCCGAGCCGGTACCAGACCAGGACGAAACCGAATCGCTGAGCGGCGAGAGCCGGACCTTCCCCATTTTCGGCAAGGCTTACGAAAAGGTCCCGCTGGAGAGCCGCACGCTAAAAGGCCGCGTTTTTTACGTAGTGAGCGGCCACGGTGGCCCCGACCCCGGCGCCATGTCGCGCAGCGGTGGCCACAACCTGTGCGAGGACGAGTACGCCTACGACGTTTCCCTCCGGCTGTGCCGTTATCTGGTGGCCCATGGCGCCACGGCCTACATGGTGAACCGGGACGACAACGACGGCATTCGCTCCGACAAATTGCTCGATTGCGATACCGACGAGTACCTGTGGGGGGGCGTGAAGATGCATCGCGACCAGAAACCGCGCCTCAACCAGCGTTCGGAGATCATCAATCAGTTGTACGCGCGCAACCTGAGCAAAGGGGTGCCCGCCGAACACCAGCAGCTCATCATCATCCACGTGGATTCGCGCAACAAGAGCCAGCGGGTAGATCTGTTCTTCTACCACCAGCCGGGCCGCAAGGACAGCCGCCAGCTGGCCATTCAGCTGCAGCAGAAGATGGAGGAGAAGTACAAGAAATACCAACCGGCCCGGAATTACCAGGGTACCGTAAGCGCCCGCGACCTGCACATGCTGCGCACCTGCAAGCCCATGGCCGTGTACATCGAGCTGGGCAACATGCAGAACCGGGCCGACCAGCGGCGCATTCTTCTGGAGGGCAATCGCGAAGCGGTGGCCAAGTGGCTGTTCGAGGGCCTGGGAGAAAGTACCCCCTAAGTACAAAACCGAAGATTTTGCAGTGTGCGTTTGAGTTGGAGTGTGGGAGAGGTTGATGCCACACGGCCC
>JAJDFU010000264.1 GCA_020528935.1 Saprospiraceae bacterium
TCTTTTGTTTTGTTGTCTTCTTCTTCCTCTTCGGTGTCCTGCGGTAGCTGGTGGAGCTTGGGCAGCCTGGGCGTGATGTGGGGCTCGGTGGGGCGGTTGGTGCGGCTGCCGGGTTGTGTGTCGTTGCCGGCCTGGGGGTCGTACTTGGAGCGGCCGGCGGCCGGGAGGCGCTCGGGTTCCACGTAGAAGTCTTCGTGCAGGGCGCGCACCACGGCGGTTGCCCGGCGCACGCTCAGGTCCCAGTTGTCCTGCACACAGCGGTTGTTGATGGGCACGTCGTCGGTATGGCCCTCCACCAGTACATTGAGGTCGCGATGGTCGTTGAGCACCAGGGCGAGCTTGTCGAGCACCTCCATGGCCCGGGGATGGATACGGGCCGACCCCGACTCGAAGAGCAACTGATCGGAGATGGATACGTACACTACCCCGCCGCGCACTTCCACCTGGACGTCCTCGTCATCAATATCGGCCAGGGAGCGCTTGAGGTTCATCACCAGCGCCAGGTTGAGGGAGTCCTTGGCCTGGATCTTCTGGGTAAGGTCTTCGATAAAGGAATATTGCTGGCCCAGCGATTGCAGCGATTCCCGAATGCTCTCTGCGCCGGCTTTGCTCACCACAGAGAGGTCTTCCATGCGATCCAGCAGGCTGGCGTTGGTTTGTTGCTGAAAGTGGAGCTGGTTTTCCAGCTGTTCGATCTGCTGATCCTTAATGGATAATTCTTGCTCCAGTTGAGCGACCTTTTGCTGGTTGCAGGCGGCCAGCAGAAGTAACGCGCCCAGGGAAAAGAGGTAACGGTACATGTCGAGTTGGTTGGTTCAACGGTTGATTGAACGGTCGGAGCGGGAGGTCGATTGTGTAGAACGGCGGTTTCGGATTTTTTCTTCTCCCTTGTTCTACCCTCACATTTATTCGTAGCTTTCCCTCGGTGTGAAGGTGATCGAATACGCAGCCGGCTTGTTTATCGTCGCCCTGGGAGTCATTGTGCTCGTAGTGGCCAAAGCCTTGCTTATCCCCCTGGCCATCGCCATTGCCCTTACCTTTCTCATCAACACCCTGGCCGATTACATCGACCGCATCCGGCTGGGTGAGTTGCGCATCCCGCGCCGGCTGAGCATCATTCTGGCCTCCGTAGTGATCATAGCCCTGCTGGCCCTGTTTATCGACATCATCGTGCGCACCTTCCAGAACATGGTGCCGTCCGTACAGGCCTACCAGTTGCACCTGGAACAGCTGGCCCACGAAGCCTCCCAAAGCCTGGGCCTGGAGGAATACCTGGATACGGGCACCCTGTTTCGGGAAATCGACCTCAAGCCGCTCATGGCCAGCCTGGGCACCGGACTTTCCTCCTTTGCCGGCCATTTTGTACTCATTGTCATTTACGTGATCTTCCTGTTGCTGGAGCAGCGCGACTTCGAGAAAAAGTTCGACCAGCTCTTCCGCGACCCCGAGCGCTTCGAGCAGGCCAATGAAGCCCTGCGGCGGATATCCGAATCGGTGAAGACCTACATTTCCGTCAAGACCTTTACCAGCTTCCTCACGGCCATCCTCAGTTTCGCGGCCCTGCGCATCATCGGCGTGGAGTACGCCGTGTTCTGGTCCTTTCTGATCTTCCTGTTCAACTTCATCCCCAACCTGGGCTCCATGGTGGCTACGGCACTCACCGTACTCTATGCCCTCATCCAGTTCGATTCCTTTGGCCCCGTACTCACCACGCTCATCGTGATCGTAGCCATCCAGTTGGTGGTGGGCAACTACATCGACCCCCGCCTCATGGGCCGCCGGCTCAACATCAGCCCCCTGGTCGTGCTCTTCTCCCTGGTGCTGTGGGGCAGTATCTGGGGCGTGATCGGCATGTTTCTCAGCGTACCCATGATGGTCATCCTCATGATCATTCTGGCCCAATTTCCCGGCACCCGAAAAATCGCCATGTTCATGTCGCAGAACGGGCGGATCGGGAAATTGCGCTGAGCATTACCGTTGTGCCGGATCATACCCGTCAACGGCGAGCGCGGAAGCCGGAAATCTACCTGGGCTTTTGGACCGAACCCGGAAAATTCGGTGAATTTTCCGCCCGAAGGGCTGACGAATTACAAAAATTTGAATATCAATCAATTAGGAGTGTCCTAGCCCGTTTATTAGTGTAATTATCCGGACCCAAATTTGGGGGTGGCAACATTTTGCAATGGTCCGGGTCTTAGATACTGACAAGCATAGCTTCGTCAGGTACTGTCTTGATTTGCAAATTTTGGCTCAAAGAATTTATCTCGGAAAAACCGAAGGAGGGTCCTTTTCGGAGGATCCATCCAGTGTAGCCTCGATCTATATCGGGGCTACTTCTTTTTGAGTGATTGGTGCTGATTTATGATAATCCGGGTTAAATGGGAGCACATGGTATACCGACAACGAAGTGGTTTGGGCGCGCCCAAACCTTTCTGATAGCGGTATAGTTGTGTAAAATTCATGCATAATCCGGGCTAAATAGTTTTCTATCGGCCGGTTGCGCACTAGCCAGCCCCCTCCTGCCGCTGGCGGCGGCGCTTGTAGGCGCGGGCACCCCAGTAGAGCAGACCGGCAAAAAGGAGCAGGCCAGCGAAAAGATAGCCGTAGTTGAGCAGGCCGCGGTTGCCGTACACGGCGAGGAATGAAATGGCCACCAGAAAAAGGGTGGGTGCTTCGTTGAGCAGGCGAAACTGGAAATCGCTGAGGCGCGAGGTCCCGGCCTCCAGTCGGCGGATACTGCGCTTACACCACAGGTGATATGCCGTGAGCAGTACCACGAGCAGCAGCTTGAGGTGCATCCAGCCGGGCGTGCCGGCTTCGGCGGACAGGTAATTGACCACGTCGGAACGGAACAATCCCAGGCCGAGCATGACCAGGCCGGCCGTCCAGGTGATCATCATGGCGGGGTTGCAAATGATGCGGTATACCCGCCATTCCATGAGGGTGTACTGGGCGGTGAGCATGTCGCGTTCGGGCTGCGGTTTGCCGGCTGCCTCGGCGTGGTACACAAAGATGCGCACCAGATAGAACAGGCCGGCAAACCAGGCCACAAAGCCAATGATGTGCAGCACCTTCGCTGCCAGGAGAAAATACATGGGCGGATTTTGACCGGAAAATCGGAAAAAAACCGCAGGGGGTCAATCCCAGTCGTCATCCCAATCGCTGTAGTCGCCAAAACCGCCGAAGCGAAAGGTAACCATACCGATAGGGCTGCCGAAATCGCTATTGCCCAGGCCCGGCAGTTGCGTCACGCCGTTCACCCAGCGGTAGCCGCCCGAGAGCCCCAGCTTAAAGAATTTGAAGACGTTAAACTCCACCCCCACTTCAGGAGTCAGCACGAATACGCGATCTTCGATCTCCGGAGCCGGGGCATCGTCCAGGCGAGCCCGTCCCCATCCGATACGCAGGCTGGTGTACAGATGGGCCACTTTGTGCTGCCGGTGGGCATAGCCCAGCCACAAGCCGCCGTGCTTGAAGCGTATGCGGTAGTTGATGGCGTCGCCCGTCTCGGGGTCGTCCACGGTGTAGCGAGGGCTGCGACTGCCCAGGCCGTAGCCGCCCAGGAAAAAGTCCTCCAGCACCAGGGCGCCACCGCCGCCTACATTTCCACTCACCTCGCCGTTGATGGCCCCGATCTCGACAAACGGACCACCAAAGGCGCCCACCACATCCCAATCCTGGAACAGGGTTTCTTCCTGCGCCGAGGTCGAAGCGACCCAGAACATCAGGGGAAGCAAAAAGAAAAAACGGCCGTTCTCAAAGAGCTTCTGCATAGTCTTAAGGTTTTTGCGTTGGCAATATGGCATACCTTTTGCGGTAATCTTCACAGGGAAGGATGCTTGAAAAGCGCTTATGCCCCTATTCATAAGGACTCAAAAAGAAACAAACCATGGATTTCAATACCCGCGTACTGGATCGCAGCCATTCCAAACCGGTAGTCGTAGATTTCTGGGCGCCCTGGTGCGGCCCGTGCCGCGTACTCGGGCCTACGATCGAGCAATTGGCCGAGGAGCAGCGCGATCGCTGGGAACTGGTCAAGGTAAACACGGAGGAGGAAATGGACATCGCCCAGCAATACCGCATCCAGAGCATCCCCAACGTGAAAATGTTCCACAAGGGCGAGGTCGTTGCGGAGTTTGCCGGAGCTCTGCCTCGCACAGCTATCCTAAACTGGCTGGACGAAAACCTGCCCGACAAACGCAAGGAGGGCCTGGAGCAGCTGTTGAAGGATGTACGAGCCGGCCATGCCGGGGCGGTGGACAAACTGCGCGGTTTTGTGAAGGAAAATCCCGACCTGGTAGAGGCTCGCCTGGCGCTGGCCCAACAGCTGATCTTCAGCCAGCCGGAAGAAGCGGAGGCATTGGTGGCCGACATCCATCTGGGCGACAAGCAGGGCGAGACAGCCGAGGACGTTCGACTGCTGGCCGCTTTCATGCGCCACCCGGCCGATGAATCCCCTGCCGGCAGGCAACTGACAAAAGCGCAGGAAGCCCTGCAAAAAGGCGACATGGCGTCAGCTGTGAAGGCCGTCATCGAAGCGACCACGGCCGATAAGTCCTATGCCGACGAGTTGCCCCGCAAGGTGGCCATCGCGCTCTTCCGCAGCCTGGGGCCCGACCACCCGGTGACCAGGGACTACCGCTGGAAGTTCGACATGGCCTTGTATTGAGGGGAAGGTGATTGGGGAGTTGAGTGGCCGAGGAGTTCTGCGGTTGTAAGGACCATCTGCCTGAAGGCAGTCTGGAATGTCCTATTCTTCAGCGGCATTCGGATCTTCCGATCAACCGCTTTGCTGAACCTTCCGGCAAGTAGCGGAGTTTTCGTTTCTTGTACGACACACCCAATCCGCTACACCATGCAGAACCCCTTCGAACGCAAGACCGTCTTTATCACCGGAGCCAGCCGGGGCATCGGCAAGGCCATCGGGTTGCGCCTGGCACAGGGCGGGGCCAATGTGGTCATTGCCGCCAAGACCACCGAGCCGCACCCCAAGCTGCCGGGCACCATTTTCACCGCAGCAGCGGAAATGGAAGCAGCCGGCGGCAAAGCCCTGGCCGTGAAGATGGACATCCGCGACGAAGCCCAGGTCGAAGCGGCCGTGGCACAGGCCGTGGATGTTTTCGGGGGTATTGATATTCTGGTGAACAACGCCAGTGCCATCAGCCTCACCCCTACCGAACAAACGGCCACCAAACGCTACGACCTCATGCATCAGGTCAATGTACGGGGCACCTTCATTACCTCCCGGACCTGTATCCCGCATCTGAAGAAGAGCGACAACCCACACATTCTCAACCTCTCTCCTCCGCTCAACATGGATCCCAAGTGGTTTGCCAACCATCTGGCCTACACCATGACCAAGTACGGCATGAGCATGTGTGTACTGGGTATGGCCGAGGAGTACAAAAGCCGGGGCATAGCTGTAAATGCCCTCTGGCCCCGCACCACCATTGCCACGGCCGCCGTGCAAAACCTGCTGGGCGGGGATGCCATGATCAAGCAGTCGCGTACACCCGAGATCATGGGCGAGGCCGCCTGGCATATCTTGCAGCGGGACAGCCGCTCCGCCACAGGCCGCTTTTTCATCGATGAAGAGGTACTGGCCGAGGCCGGCATCACGGACCTGGAGCCTTATGCTGTGGATCCCGAGCAGCCCTTGTTTACCGATCTGTTTATGGATTGAGTAGAAGCCAGCTCCATAATATCCTTTGGGCTGCAAGCGGATCTTTGGGGATCCGATTTCGTTACAAAAAGCGTCCTGCCTGCGTGCCGAAAGGCACTCCGGCCTGCAGGCACGGAGCTTCACGAAGCAAGGGGAAGGGGCCCCTCTTCCGGCAGGCGTACCTGCAGTGTAGTGACCGCTGGCGAAGAAGCTATCCCGGCAGGGATTCCAGTTTTTTCTTGTCCAGGATGTGAATGGCCCCACCGCTGATCTGGATGTAGCCGTCTTCCTTAAATTCGGTGAGCATGCGGATCACGCTTTCCTTGGCCGTACCCACGATCCGGGCCAGGTCGTCGCGCAGAATGCTGATGTCTTCCTTGCCCTCCTTTTCGCTGAGGTAGAGCAGGGCATTGGCCACGCGGCGACGCACCGAGTTATAGGCCAGGTTGAGCAACTGTTCTTCCGTAGTGGTCACGTTGTTGGCCAGCATTTTGATGAGTTGGGAGGCTACATCGCGATTGGCGTGCAGCAGCTTGTTGAAGTCCTCCTTGGGAATGAGGTGCAGTTCGGTATCCTCCAGGGCGGCAGCCGATTCGGTGTAGCGCTCGTCCTTGATGAGGTCGAGATAGCCGAAAAACTCGCCCGGCCCGTGCAGGGCAATGATGTACTCCTTGCCCTCTTCATTCGTTTTGAACACCTTCACTTTGCCCAACTTCACGAAATAGAGATAGCGGGGGTACTCCTCCTCCTCGAAGATGAGCTCCCGCTTTTTGAACAGTTTGGTGCGGCGATCTTCGGAAAGTTTGAGGAGTTCTTCGTAGCCCTTGGCCTCGTTAATGAAGGCGCTGAGCCCCTGCTCCGTCTTGTCGAACTGTTTGCGCAGCTGTTCGTTTTTGGCCAGCCGCGTCTCGATGACCCGCAGGAGTTCGTCCTTGTAAAAAGGCTTGGTGATGTAATCGTCGGCGCCCAGGTTCATACCGCGACGGAAGTCGCTTTTTTCGGCTTTTGCCGTCAGAAAGATGAAGGGCACACCGGCCGTCTGGGGCTTCTTGCTCAGGATATTGAGCACGCCGAAACCGTCGAGCACCGGCATCATGATATCGCAAAGGATGAGATCGGGGGTATGGGCCAGGGCTTTCTCCACGCCGGCCTTGCCGTTCTCGGCTGCTTCCACCTCAAAGCCCGAGAGTTCCAGGATCTCTTCCAGGTTTTCCCGCACTTCGGGATTATCTTCGATCACGAGTATGCGTTTCATTGGTCAGGAATTTTGGCTAGGTCTCTGTCCGGAATGATATTGCAGGGGGATGTTCACCCAAAAGGTAGTGCCCCGTTCCGGCACACTTTCAAAGCGAATGTCGCCTTCCATGAGTTCTACATAGCGCTTTACGATGTTCAACCCCAGGCCCGTACCCTGAATGTTCTCCACGTTGTGGGCCCGGAAAAAACGGGTGAACAGGTATTGCTGCTCCTCCTCGGGAATTCCGATGCCCCGGTCTTCGATGGCGATTTGCAGATACCCGTCTTTCAGGCTTACGTCACATCGTATGGACTGTTTTTCTCCGGAGTATTTAATGGCATTGGACAGCAGGTTGAGCAGGATGTTCTTCAGAAACTTTTTGTCCAGCACCACTTCCACCTGCGGCATGGGCAGTTGGTGCTGAATGCGCTGCCCCCGCTTGAGCAACCCCTGCACCTCGTCCAGGATCTCTTCAAAGAAGGTGTGCAGCTCAAACCGCACGGGCTGGTGCTCGATCTTGCCTTCCTCCAGGCGGCTGAGGGAAAGGAAGTCGTTCAATATATTGGTGAGGTTGGCTACGGCCGTCTTGATACGGGTAATGTGTTTCAGGCGCTTTTCCTGCTGATCTTCCCGGGTATAGGCCTCCACCAGGTCGGCCGAAGAAAGGATGGTGCTCAGCGGGGTGCGAAACTCGTGGGAGGCCATGGATACGAAGCGCGACTTGAGCGCGCTCAGTTCTTTTTCCTTTTCGAAGGCCTTGCGCAGCTCGGCCTCGTTTTTGCGCAGGGCCTCTTCGGCCGCACGGCGCTCGCGCACCTCGTATTCCAGTTGCTGATTGATATTCAACAGCTGATTCACGGCGCTCGCCAGTTCTTCGGTGCGCTGGTCCACCCGTTCTTCCAGTTCGGCATTCAGCTTTTTGATGTGTGCTTCCGCGCGGTGCTGCTCGGTGATATCAATGCCGGATGTGATCATTCGGCTGATCGCGCCGTGTTCGTCCGTCAGGGCCGTGTTGTGCCAGGCAATGACGTGTTCCTGTTGTTGGCCATCGGTACTGCGGGTTTCGAGGTAGTTCTCAAAAGGGATCTCCCCCTTCATCATGCGGCGGTAAAAGGAGGTTTGTTGGGCTTTGGTCTCTTCCGGCAAAATGAGGTCGAGCCAGTTCTTACCCTGCAGGTCGGATTCCGGCAGGCGAAGGAAAGCGGCTGCTTTTTTATTGGCTTCCAGGATATTGCCCTCTGCGTCCAGCACTACGTTGAGGGTATTGGCCATGTCGAAGTACGTGCGGGTTTTTTCTTTTTCTTCCAGCAGGTCCCGTTCGGCCTTCTTTTGCTGGGTGAGGTCGTGGATGATCCCCGTAAAGATGACGCGATCGGCCAGGTGGGCTTCGCTAATGGACAGCCGGAAGGGAAAGAGGCTGCCGTCCTTGCGCCGTCCTTCCACCTCCCGGCCAATACCGATGATGTGCCGCTCGCCGGTGCGGCGATAGCGCTCCAGGTAGCCGTCGTGCTGCTGGTGGTGCGGTTCGGGCATCAGAATGCGCACATTCCGGCCGATCATTTCCTCCGGATCGTAGCCGAACAGATCGGCAGCGGCCTGGTTGACCATCTCCATGCGGCCACCGGCATCGATCACGATAATGCCGTCGATGGCCGAACGGAAAACGGCATCCAGCCGAAGCACAGCCTCAGCCTGTTGTTGCGGATGGAGTGGTTGCTTCAATTTCCCCGGCGATTTGTCCGTCAGCGGGCAATCAAGGTAGCAATTCTACTGAAAAATCATTTTACCGGATGACAAAAATCATTAAAGCCCGGAGCCTTTTAGAGGATCTTGCGCCCAGGCTTCTGTACGGCCGGAATGCCTCCTGATTGTCAAATACCCGAGTGTACGTATGAATCCAAAGCGGTCTTCTGAACACCCCCGCATTGAGCTGCTAGGCATAGGATCGGCTCGGCACCGGGCATTTAGGGCCAATTTGGAAGAAGCCCTGCAGGCCTTGCATTTGTCCATCCCCATACAGGAGGTTTCCGAAATCTCCGCCTTACTTCAATACGACATCTCCGGCATCCCCGCCCTGGTGATCAACGGGAAAGTGGTCTTTCAAAAGGTTCTGCCCAGCGTGGAGGATTTCAAGATCGTGCTCAGCGTGCTGCTTCAACCGGAGAACGGCCACTTTGAGCTGCAGCAGTTGGTCGTGCCCACGGATTTCTCCGAATTGGCGGACAACGCTTACCAATTCGCCCTGGACCTGGCCCGCGAACAAGATGCGTCCGTACAGCTCATCCACATTCACCAACCCAAGGCTACCGTACCGAGCATGCCCCAGCCGGCCTCCGATCAGGTGGAACTGCTCAATCAGAAGCGCAACCTCATGCGGCGGCGCATCAGCGGGGAGCACGATTCCCTTTACCCCAATCCGGAAGGGGTTCGCGTAGAAGACCTCATCATTACCGGTTCGGTGGTGGAAGAGCTCAAAAGCCTTTCCCGCCTGGGCCAAACCGACCTCATCCTGATGGGCACTACGGGAGAGAACCGCGCCAATGGCCGCCTGTGGGGAAGCATCTCCTCCACGGTGGCCCGCAAAGCGGCCTGTCCGGTTTTGCTCGTGCCGCCATTCGTGCGGTATCAGGGCTTTTCCCGGATCGTGTATGCGAGCAACTTCCAGCCGGGCGAGGAGCACATCTGGCCCCAGGTGATGGAATGGGCCGCCCGGTTCGGAGCGGACGTACACTTTGTACACATTGAAGAAGCCGAACTGCACGGCTATTCGGTGCAGCGCACCTCCAGCGGATACTTTCCCAACGCCGGCCGGCCGCTCTTCCACCTGGCCACGGTGGACAGCAACGATATGCTGGACGGCCTCAGCCAGTATGCCGAAGATCAGCAGGCCGATCTGCTCATCATGGCCACGCCGCACCGTCGCTTCCTGGAGGACTGGTTCCACCGGAGCGCCACCCGCCGCGTGATCTTCAACACAGCCATCCCCCTCATGGTAATGCATTTTAATGGCTGATCCCAGCCCCTTTTCGCTTCGCGTTTAAGGGGAAAAAAACGTACTTTGTGGCAAATCCCGACCGCCCAAAGGGACGCCATACACGGGAAACCGATAACCTAAACACCCCTGGTACGCACATGATGAAAAAGGTGCTCGTTCCCACCGACTTTACCCGCAAGCTGCGCAGCGCACAGCCGTTCCTCCTGGAAATTGCCAATCATTTTGGCGCGCACATCACCCTGCTTCACGCCTACGATGTGGTCTCTTCGGCCAGTACGTTCAAATCCGTGGACCGCTATATGCGCGAGGATGCGGCACAGGAAATGCTGCAGATCATTCAGGAAATCGAACCCAAACTGACCGGGGGGTCTACGATCAACAGTAAGGTCGTACAGGGAGAAGCCATTTCCGCCATCGTGGATGTGGCCGAAAACGAAGATTACGACCTCATACTCATGGGCATTGACGGAGCCGAAGGCCTGGAAGCCCTTCTGGTGGGCAGCCACTCCAACAAGGTGATCAACCGCACGTTCAAGCCGGTGATGACCGTGCCGGAGGGCTACTCCTTCGATGGCTTCAAGACGGTCATCATGGCCGTTGACAGCCTCCGTATTTCTTCGGAAGACGTACTCAAACCCTTGCTGGCTATCCTTCAGGTGTTCCCCGTTCAGCTGGTCATTTACCACAAG
This sequence comes from Saprospiraceae bacterium, assembly GCA_020528935.1. Taxonomy (GTDB): domain Bacteria; phylum Bacteroidota; class Bacteroidia; order Chitinophagales; family Saprospiraceae; genus JAJDFU01. The sequence goes on from JAJDFU010000264.1 coordinate 10,584, forward strand.
GATACCGGCGATGGCGCAGCCCCCGATATGGAAGAGTATTTCAAGGGCATGACCTACGAACTGGTCAACGACAAGGTGGAGGACGACGAGTCTCTGGCCGAGAGCATAGCCGAATTCGCCGACGAACGCCAAGCCGACCTGCTGGTGGTCCTGCGACGCGAAAAGAACTTTTTCCAACGCCTGTTCCAGGGCAGCGTGACCTCCAAAATGATCTTCGAAAGCCACGTGCCCCTGCTGGTCCTGCACGACAGTGGGAAATAAGCGCCACATCCTGCCGCGGAAGGAACGGCATGCACGCTCCTCGCGCTTCTTCCGTGCTCCGGTTTTTCCGTTCGCTCTTTCCGTTCCCGTTTCCTGATAAATGTCAACGCCCGCCATTGATATCCATCATGGTGGCGGGCAAGGGCTTTGGGTAGCTTTGGTAGTGAACCAAAAACCTGAGATTATGGCACTCCCAAATCGCTATTCGTTTCCCACATTAGCCGATATGGTGGAAAACTTTTTCGGTGCAGACGACGACATGCAGCGCTTTTGGGATCGAAGCCCGAAAGTACCTGCCGTAAATGTTTCAGAGACCGAGAATGGCTACCAACTGGAAGTGGCTGCCCCCGGCATGAACAAGGATGATTTTGAGGTAGAAGTCAAGGACGGCGTACTCACTATCAGCTCGGAATCTCGTTCGGAAAAGGAAGAAGAATCCGAGAAGTACACCCGCCGGGAGTTTAGCTACAGCGCTTTCAAGCGCTCCTTCGTATTGCCGGAAGAAGTAGAGGCCGAACAGATAAAGGCCAGCTACCGCGACGGCATATTGTATCTGGACTTGCCCAAAAAGGCAATTCCCGAAGCGAAGCCTGTAAAGCGCATTGATATTCACTAATCCGGGCCGGGCATTCGCCCGGTTTCCAATGACCTGTGCACCATGAAAGGTTCCTTCCTGATCGTACTCAGTTTTCCCTTAATCCTGCAGGCCAATATGCGCGATGCTGAGATCTTGCAGGCCATGGCCCGGTTTGACGAAGGCTTCGTGCCCATGTGGGTGCATGTAGAGGAAGGGCAATGGTGCGAAGCGGAAAAGGACATCTTCCGGGTGGAATTCCACTGGCAGCGACTGCTGCACAACTACCTGCCCGGCGCTCCGGACTGGGCCTGCCGGGCCGACGAGGACCTGGGCAGTGCCTACCGCGCTGTTGATGCCGGCCGGTTGGAAGAAGCCGCCGAATTATTGGACGGTGTGCGCCGGGCCTTGCAGGACTACCGACAGCGGGAAGGACTGGATTACTTCCTGGATCCCTGGTGGACAGCCTGGGATGCGGCCGGCACCCTGGCCGAAAGGCCTTCTGCCCGCAACGCAAATCAGGCGGCGCATGCGCTGCAACAGCTCAGTGAGCAAGCGCGTGTGATTCCCTGGACCAACGTCAACGTTCAGGCGCTGCGCAGCCACCAGCGAAAAAGTGCGGCCCTGGCACGCAGGCTTCAGCAAAACCACAGGAATCAGAGCCGGATCCTCCAGCAACACCTGCTGAAGGGACTGGCCATACTCGGACGCGTGGAGGAGGATGCCCTCCGCTTTGCTTCTACTTGAGAACACCCAATTTGGACCACAAAAAGAAGATACCATGAGACCGGACAAACCTATTCGCGATATTATGACCACCCGCCTGGTCACCGTTTCGGCGGAAACCCCCGCCATCGAAGTCAAAAAGATCTTTGAGGACAACGATTTTCACCACCTTCCTGTTACGGAGCCGGGTGAACGCCTGATGGGGATCATCAGCAAAGAAGACGTTTTTCGCGTCGCCTATGTGCTTTCCATGACCACTTCGGGCAAAACCTGGTCCGAAAAGGCCTATGAAAAACTTACTGCGCGCGATTTCATGACCGAATATCCGCTCGTGCTCGATCCGGATGACACCATCGGCCTGGCGGCTGACATTTTTATGGCGAACAAGTTCCATGCTTTGCCCATCATTGAAGATGAGCGCCTGGTGGGCCTGGTCACTACCCATGACCTGCTCACTTACAGCTTCAGTTCGCCGGTGGGTGCCGAGGAGTGACCTCCCCCGCTGCCCGCCCGAGTGATTTGGAAACCCAAAAAAAACCGTGTCCATGACTACTGCCGATATCATGACCCGCGACGTAATCACCGTCAATCCCGACACCACGATGGCCAAGGTGCAGGATATCTTTCGCATGAACAACATTCACCACCTGCCCGTAGTAGATGAAGGACGGGTAGTAGGCATCATCAGCCATTCGGACTACCTCAAGTTGTTGCACGGTTTCACGCTCTTCAAGACGGAAAAAAGCCAGGAATACAACGATGCCATCCTGCGCTCTCTATTGGTGGGCGAGGTGATGACCAAGCAGGTCGCCACCCTTCACCCCGAAGACAGCCTGGAGCTGGCCGCCAGCCTATTTCGCGAAAACCTCTTCCACGCTATTCCCGTAGTAGAAAAGAGCGGCGAACTGGCCGGCATACTCACCACCTTTGACATGATCAACTACGCCTTCAGCAACCAGGCGCTGCTGAGCAATTAACAGAATCCGGTCCGGACATTGTAATTCAACGCGTGTCACATCGGGAAGCGGGTCTTCTACTCCCTGTACTTCCATTGATGCGGATGGGCGAAGATCTGGTGCTGTTCCCTGTTTTCCATGAAGGCCTTCGATACAGATGCCAATCCGGCCTCCGCACTGGGTGCAGGCCCCTACCCGACTCGCTGCTCCGCGTTTTCCCCCGCTGCTTTTTGCAGGAGGAAGTGCGGGTATGGGCAGTTCCGGCCCCCGTCAATCATACCGGTTTTGGGGTAACTTCTACGGGCAGTTTGGCTAATGGAGTTCCTCCCGGATGTATTACTCCCGGAAAACCAGCAACGGCACTTTGGTGTGGAAGGCCATCCTTTTGGAGAAACTGGTGTGGAACAGACGCTCCCACAAGCGGCGCTGGGGAATGAACAGGGCAAGCATGTCCACGTCGTTTTCCTTGATGAAATCCTCCATGCCGGCCATGGGAGAGGGATTAGTGATGAGGGCTGTATCGGAGAAGGATTTGGCCATGGGAGACTGCTTCCAGGTTTTGAGCTTGGCAGTCCCTTCGCCCGATGTATCCACGTGTACAAACCCGAGGCGAACATCCAGCGCCTGGGCAAGTTCAGTGAGTTTTTCCAGGGCTTCTGCCTCACTGGGCAGAAAATCGGAGGCATACACCACGTGTTTCAGCCCTTCAAATTTGGCATCTTCCGGTATGGCCAGTACCGGGCAGGGCGCGTGCATCATGGTGTGGGTAGTGACGCTGCCCATCAGGCGTTCCATAGCGTTGTGCTCGCCTTTTGTGCCCATTGCGATGAGATCGTATTGCTTGTCTTCAGCTATGTCCGTAACCTCCTGGTAGACAAACACCCCGTAATCGGCCCGAAGTGTGCCGATGTGTTCGTCGGGAAAGCCCAGGATGAAGTTTTGCAGGTTCTTGAGGGTTGCCTGCCGCTTTTCGTTGAGCATGCGCTGAATGAATTCCGGCGGCACACTGCTGGCTTCGCCGACCGGAAGGTTGTAGATGGAGACCAGGTCAATGGTAGCGTCGAGGGCATCAGCCAGATGAATGGCGTAGTCAAATGCATTGCGGGCGCAGGGTGAAAAATCCGTAGGGAATAAAATGCGCTTCATGGTGCAGGTAGTTTATGTGCTTGGCTTTTCAGAATAATCAATGGCAAGCACCGGTATTTCAGCGTGATTGACCAGGGCCTCCACGTTGGAACCGGTAAGCATGCGCTTGATGGGGCGTCGGTAGTGATTGGAAATGCCAATGAGGTTGGCGCCCAGTTCCCGGGCCAGGTTTCGCACCCCGCGATCTACCGAAAAGTCTTTGTAGATGTGGGTGTGGCAGTTGAAAGGATGGCAGAGCCGCTTGAAGTCGGCCATGGCCTCATGGCTCAGGATGTAAGGCGGATCAAAGAGCGAAGAGGAGTGGATGGCCACCAGGTGAATCTCGGGGAGGAAGTGCTTGACGATCTCCTTGAACCGGAGAAAGGGCTCTTTCTCGCGCTCGTCAAAATTGGAGGCGAAGATGACCTTGTCGAAGCGAACCTCCTCGAGCGGTTCTTTGATCACCAGCAGGGGCCGGTGCAGGCTCCGGGCCACTTTTTGGGTATTGGAACCGATAAAGAAATCGCTCTTTCCGCTGCTGCCATGAGACCCCATCACAATGAGATCCATCCCGTGCTCGTCGGAATGCGCTCGAATCCGGTCCACCAGCGGGCCGATGGTGCAGGTGGTCGTCAGGGAGGTATCCGGATTGTGCACGCGCAAGGGCTGGAGCTGCTGAAAGGCGCGGTTTTCCCACTCTAACGGCCGGGCCCAGTTTTT
>JAJDFU010000263.1 GCA_020528935.1 Saprospiraceae bacterium
GCGGAGGCCCTGGGAACCGGTACCCGGGGCGAACGTCACCCTCGAAAGCGGGCTGGGGGGGCATCCCTACTGTGCCCCCAATAAGCGCCGCCAGGGTACCTCCATTCAGGCCGGTCCCTTGCAGGGCGTGGCCCACATGCTGGGCCGGGAACTCGTGGATCCTCAGCTCACCCGCCGCAACATCGTGGTGTCCGGCATCAATCTGCTGGCTTTCAAGGACCGGCGGTTTCGAATCGGGACAGCCATCCTGGAAATGACGGGCCCCTGCGAGCCCTGCTCCCGCATGGAAGAGAACCTGGGCCCCGGCGGCTACAACGCCATGCGCGGCCACGGGGGTATTACCGCTCGCGTGATACAAGGGGGCCGGGTAAAGGTCGGTGATGAGGTTCGCCTCGAAAGTTGAGCAGAAAAAAAGGAGCCCAAGGCTACAAGCTCAGGTGATACCCTGGTGTACTACTGCGGCGATACCCGGAATCGGATAAGGTTGCCGTTTTCGGGTTCCTGAATGGATGACTGCAGTCTGAAAAGATGCCTCAGTCAGCACCGCTGGCGCAGACTGCCGGCGCTGTTCTCACCTGCATTAACCGATCTCCCACGTCAGTCCGCTGCTCAGCAGCTCATCCAGATCCCCTTTGCCCTGAGCATTCGTCGCCGCTTCCACCTGTTCCCACAGCATGTCCTCGTAGCAAGGGCGGTCTTCGGCATAGAAGACGCCGAACGGGCGCGGGAAGGTGTTCATCCCGGTATCGGGATCGTCGAAAAAGCGGCTGAGGATCTGGGCTTTGGCCCGGTCGGTTTCGTCATGGATCCAGAGGTCGCCGGCGCTGTATCCGTCCTTTTCCAGGTCTACCAGTACAGGGGTGGTACATTCCAGGCGGATGCCTTTTTCCCGGTTTTTGCCAAAAACCAGTGGCTGGCCGTGCTCCAGGAAGACGGTAGTCTGGGGCCTGGTCTCCTTATTGGTAAAGGTTAGGAAGGTGCCGTCGTTGAAGATGTTGCAGTTCTGGTAGATCTCCAGGAAAGAAGCCCCTTTGTGCTGGCGGGCCCGCTTGATCATGGCCTGCAGGTGTTTGGGGTCGCGATCCATGGCGCGGGCGATGAAGGTAGCATCGGCTCCCAGGGCAAAGGCGATGGGGTTTACGGGATGGTCGATAGACCCCAAAGGAGTGGACTTGGTGCGCTTGTGCAGCTCCGAAGTCGGGGAGTACTGCCCTTTGGTGAGGCCGTAGATCTGGTTGTTGAACAGCAGGATGTTGAGGTCCACATTGCGGCGAAGCACGTGCAGCAGGTGGTTGCCGCCGATGGAAAGGCCGTCGCCGTCGCCGGTGATCACCCACACGTCCAGGTCCGGATTGGCGATCTTCAGGCCGGTGGAGATGGCCGGCGCCCGACCGTGGATGGAGTGCATGCCGTAGGTGTTCATGTAGTAGGGAAAGCGGCTGGAGCAGCCGATGCCCGAGATGATGGCCACCTTATCGCGGTCGAAGCCCAACTCGGCAAAAACCGATTGCACCTGCTTGAGGATGGAATAGTCGCCGCAGCCGGGGCACCAGCGCACCTCCAGATCGGTGGCGAAATCTTTTGCTTTCAGTTTTTCTTGCGGTTGGGTCATGTTTGCTCTACGTTTTGGGGTTCGAGTACCTGCCGGCAGAAATCCTTGAGCTCGGAACGGGTTATGGGCACACCTTGGATCTTATTGTATTGCAAGACCGGGATGAGAAAGTGATCCCGGATCACCCGGCTGAGTTGTCCGTTGTTGAGCTCGGGAATGATCACCTGCTTGTACCGCTTCAGCACCTCGCCCAGGTTTTTGGGAAAGGGACGCAGGTAGCGCAGGTGCGCATGGCCGATGGCGTAGCCTTCCTCGGCCAGCTCCTCCACCACGGTTTTGATCACCCCGTGGGTTGACCCCCAACCCAGTACCAGCAGATCGCCTTGCGAGTGTCCGGTCTCGATCTCCTGCCCGGGGATAAAATCGGCAACCCGATCCACCTTGGCCTCGCGAATTTTCACCATGTACTCGTGATTGGCCGGATCATAGGAAACGTTGCCCGTGTGGGCTTCTTTTTCCAGGCCGCCCACGCGGTGCGCATGGCCGGCAGTGCCGGGCACGGCCCAGCGGCGCACACGCTTGTCGTCGCGCCCATAGGGCAGGAACGGGGCGCCGTTCCCGCGACCCGTGACCCGGGGCAGGCCAATTGCAGGCCGGTCTTTGCGCTGCGGCGATTTCCAGGGGTCGGGGCGCGTTG
>JAJDFU010000592.1:0-5466 GCA_020528935.1 Saprospiraceae bacterium
GGCTAAGGTTTACCTCCTCCGCTTCGAGCAATCGGCGGGTAATGCGTGTGTGGGTTTGACTGGACTAGGGTTTAGACAAACGGCCTCCGGGGTGCCGGCAAATCCATTAGTTTTGCCCTCACAAGTTGGAAAACCAGCCCGCATGGTTGGCCGGAAAAAGCAAGCCCGAATGTACAAAATCTATGTCAACGACCGCCCCCTTCTGCTCGCGGACAGCGCCGAAGCCGAAGCCCTCGACCCCGCTTCCTTCGAGCTCGTGGCCCGGTACCCCGGCAAGGCAAAGTTCCTGCTGAACTATATCGACCTGCTGGAAAAGGCCCGGCACCACAAGGGCGTTTTGTTGCACTGGGAGAACCTGGAGGAGCTCAAGAAAGACCTCTTCCACCATTTCAAGCTGGAGGAAGCCGCGGGCGGGATCGTTCAAAATCCGCACCGGCAGGTCCTTTTCATCTTTCGCCGGGGGTTTTGGGACCTCCCCAAAGGAAAGATCGACCCCGGCGAAACCCGGCGGGAAGCAGCCGTGCGCGAAGTCATGGAAGAGACCGGCTTGCGGGAGGTACAACTCGGCGATCCCCTGCCTACCACTTATCACACCTACCGGCAGGCCAACCGCCGGTACCTGAAGATCACCTACTGGTACCGCATGTTTGCCGATCAGCAAGAGCTGGTGCCCGAGGCCGGGGAGCAGATCGAAAAAGCAGAATGGCACGAGCCGGCGAGCTTTATCCGCCAAGCGCCCCGCATGCACCGAAACATCCTGGAACTGCTGGCCTTCTATCGGCAGCAGAATGACCTTGGATAAGGGAACTGCCGGCTGGAGCAGGAAGCGGTAAGGTCCTTCTATTCTTCGGCAGGTCCGGGGGATTTTTGAACCAGGTATGGCTGGGCGCGTTACCTGACCAAACGCTTTTTGGACGACAAAAAAGAAAGGGAAATTTTTTTTGCTCAGGTACAAATCGCTTACTTTTGTTTTCGATTTTGCAGATGGAAAACGGGTGTCACCGCAGGATATGTCTTGTCCTTCCAGCCCACCGGCTTTTTCCATCGCGTCCGATTTCCCATGAACGCTACTAAATCCACACTCCAATGCACCGTGTGACGCTCCTTCTGGCCTGCCTTTTCCTGGCATGCACTCAAATCCTCACGGCTCAGTCCGCTTCTTCAGGTCCCCGTTTTGATACGGATCCGCGCGCTATCCGCGCTGCCTCCGAACACGAGAGCCTGGATGCTGCGCTGTTTTCCGATGCCGAGGCGCAAACCTTTTTCATCGACTTTGAAAGCCTGGATGTCAACGTAAACTACGTGATCGTCAAGGATCCGGAAGGCCGGATCGTTTGGAAAGACCGGGTATTCAACCTTCCGGTGGACACCATTTACGAGATCGACTGCAGTAGTTTCCGGCCGGGAACCTACCAGGTAGAATTGCAGACGTTCACTTCTGCCCTGAGCCAGACCATAGAGGTAAGCCGTTAGGGCATTCGCGCTTTCAGCTGCTCGAAGATCTTCCGGATGGGGTAGTTCTGTTCGGAAAGCACGTGTACCTGTTGCCGGCTTTCGATAACGAGGAGCTGATCCCGGTTTTGATAGGTAAATACCGGCTGAACGGCCTTATCGGTGGTGATGTAGGCATCAGTGATGTCGGAGTAGGCCACTCGTCCGTAAGGGCTTTCCAGTTCCTGCGCATAAAAATATACGGGAGCGAGCTTTTGCTTGCTCCAGGCACTGAAAATCGCCGTACCTGCACCCAGCAGCGCTACAAAAAAGAGTAGCATGGCGACCACCAGCCGCCGGTTCCGATCGATCTGCCGGGATCTCAGCGTCCAGATCAGGCCTGCGGCAGCCAGCAGCGCAGCCCCTGCACCCAGCCAGAGGGTGAGTGTGTCGGCGCCTGCATTGGGCTCAAAAACGAGCTGAGCTTCGTTCATTTACTGGTTTTCCTTGGAAGAGGGTAAAAAATACGAAATCGGCGGCATAAGTTCGCCGTACAGGCCTCCCGAATCGCTCCGGTGCCAAAGTGCCGGATATTGGCTGGAGTGGATGAGAAAGGCGCGCTCCCCGAGCGAACGGTCTCTGGCCAGGGTGATGACGAGTTCGGGCGGCTCGCCAAGCTGTATCTCTCCGAGCACATACAGGCTGCTGTCCGAATAATTTCGGGCCATATCCAAATATTGGCCGCGCGCCCGAACCAGGGCATCCAGAAGCCGATCCACCCGCTCGCCCCGGACCGGCAAGCTATCCTGCAGGCGCCAGTCGCCTCCTTGCTGCCGGGTAAACCGGTAGGTCGTATCGGGCAGCACATAAGCCCATTGCTGAAGATCGCGGAGGGCGGCGGAGTCGGCCAGTCTTTTTTGAATGTAGGCCTGCGGTTCGGTCGCAATCGTGGACAGGGCCAGGTCCGGCACGGCAAATACCTCCGGCAAGCCGGTGACCCGAAGAAAGCAACGATGCAGGCTGTCCGCTTCCGGCAGGCCAATGGCGAAGTCCGCGATCCGTTCTTCCTTTGCCCAGACCACGAGTCGCAGGGCTTGTTCGTCGTCCAGTCCGTAGCGCTTCCAGCTTTCCGGATCGTGCGCCACCAGCTCGTACAGGGGAATCTGCTCAACGGAGGCCAGCAGGTCTTCTACGGCCTCCGGTCTGGCGGGCGTACTCCAGCTTCCATCGGAGACGATCCAGCCCTGCGGCTCCTTTTTAAGCAAAATGGCCGGCTGCCCGGCCGGTCGCAGATCGATCAGGTCCACCTCGCGAATGGGGATCTCGAGATTGCTATGCCGGCTGGAGAGGGCGGGCCTGCTGAGCCACCGATAGAGGACATAGCCCAGAAGGAGTGCGGCCAGAACGAACAGTACGCGTTTGATTTTCATGCCGGCTTGGGGTTGGATCAGGCCGTGGCCTGAACGGTTTTGGGAAAAACAGCATTCCTTCGCAAAATTGGCAAAACCTCCGGAAACCGATATTTTTACCGCACCCGAAAAGATTAAACGCAGTTCGTATGAAGCTGATTTGGTTTGCAACTACCATACTGAGCGCGGTCTTCCTGGCCGCCTGTACCGAGCCCGAGCAAACGCCCGCTCCTCCGGCCGAACTGGAAGGGTTTGCCCTGGAGGAACTGCCCGGCCAGACGGCCCGGCTCGCCAAACGCCTGGATGAGAACGGCAACCTGCTGGAGATCGGCCCCCTGGAGAACAACCAAAAAACGGGAACCTGGGTAGAGTACGATGCCGAAAAAGGACTGCCGATCAAGGTGGTCAGTTACTGGAACGGCCTGTACAACGGCGCGTACCTGGAGCTCAATACCCGGGGACAGGTCGAGCTCAAGGCCCACTATCGCAACAACAAACTGCACGGCCCCTGGACGAAGTACCGCTTCGGAGGCCGGGTTGAGGCCGAGGCCAATTACGTGGACGGCAAATTGGACGGCTTGTACCGCGAATACTACGCGAAAGGGAACAAGGTCAAGGAAGAAGTGACCTATCGAACGGGCATTAAGGACGGTCCCTACCGGTATTACAACGAAGATGGAGAGCTTGCCCTGGAATACGAGTACCGCGACGGTGAGAAAGTGAGCGGCGGGCTTATCGAGTGAGGCCTTTGCGCCCTGTACCCGGTGAGGCGTATTCCCCGCCCCGGGAAGCTGCGCCTTGTTTCGGCTTTGCGAAAGGATCGGCGGCATGGCCGATCTCCTGCAAGAGGCTTTGTTTGTCGGAACTGACCGGCCGTTCGTCTTTCAGGACGGAGGCCATCCATTCCCGGTGTTCGTTGTTGACCCACATACACAAACCTGCTATATTCTTGATGCCTCTCATGATCCACTGTTTTTGCGACTCCTTTCACGAGGATCAACAAAATGGGATTAAAAGGCCTGGATATCAACCTTCCGGCCCGGACAAAGGCCCCGATTCTTAAATGCGGACTATTGTCGCTGGTAAGCGCGCGGCGTCTGGCCGGTTGATTCCTTGAATACTTTGTAGAAGGTGCTTTTATTCTTGAACCCGCATTTGGAGGCTATGCCGAACAGGGTGAGGTTTTGGTAGGCCCCCGACTGGATCTTTTGCTGTACTTCCTCTACCCGAAACCGGTTGATGAATTGTTGGAAATTGCAACCGGCAAAGTGATTGACCACCTGCGACAGGTATTTGGTATTGGTCGCGAGGCGGTCGGCCACGACCTTGAGGTTCAGATCGGGATCCAGGTAGAGCTTTTCGTGCTCGAGCAGTTTTTTGAGTTTGTAGTACAACTTGAGTTCTTCGGCGCCCTTCAGGCTGCTGGAATTGTACTTGGCGTGCATGTGCATGATGGGCAGGTCGTCGGGCTCGGGCACCTCCTGGTGATCCACCTCAAAAGCGATGTAGTTGATCAGTTCCTGCTTGCGGTTGAAAATGGGATGAATAACCAGGGTGCAGGTGTATTCTTCTCCGTTCTTGCGGTAATTGGTGATGCATTCTTTGAGCGCAACGTGTTGCTCCAAGCCTTTGCGAATGCGCTGAATGACCTCCTGCTCTGACCTCGGTCCTTGCAGCAGGCTGGGCTTTTTTCCGATCACCTCTCCCAAGTGGTAGCCGGTGATGGAGGTGAAGTCGTCGTTGACCCAAACGATGCGCTTGTCGGCATCCGTCAGAATGACTGCTATGTGAGGGGTCATAACCTATGGGCGTTTGATTAATGATTGCGGCGATCTATCTACGAACTCGTTTGGACTTCACCCTTTGGGCTGTTCTTGCCAAATTTTCTACAAAGCTGCATTGTGCTTCGGTAAGGTATATGGTACCTGAAATAGGAACCCTACCTCATTCCAGGCAATATCGCGCCTTGCTCAAAGAAAAATCCGGCTGTGTTCGCTCCAAAAGCGAAATCCCAACAAACTCTAAAGCTGCTTCAATATTGTCCGAAAATAGGAAGAGTACAATGACATTTGCCGCTTTTAACCGGGTTTTCATTCCGTGCATTAAACATAGTCCTTTTTTGCCGGGAATTCAACGGAGGAACGACAGAAGTGCATTTCCGGCAGATGCACGCTTCTGCGCATTCGATATTATGTATGATACCCGGCTGCCGCAATGATGAAATCCCGGCTGAAGGATGCCCGGGCTCCAGAGCGTTCTTCCGCATTCTGAAAATCGGCTGGTCCGGCCGGATTCGCGGGGTTTTGAGGAATCAAAATCGCCGGGGTCTTGTTAGGACCTTAAATCCTTTGATTTGCTATGCAGCCTGCGGAACTTCATTCGGATTCCGGACTCGAAGTAGTTGGGGCCTTTTCGCACCGGGATCTGGTTCCCTTTCTGCTCGAGGAGCTCAGCCGGCGCACGAAGGTGCTCCGGGTGTATTGGGCCCTCGGGTATGGGTATGCCCTGGCCCTGGTGGGCTGCATGGCGTACGCCCTGTCTCTTATACCCCTCTTACCCTGCCGCCGACCGACCCAGGGAAGCACCCGGGTGACGCCGCATCATTAACAAAAACAACACACAACGA
>JAJDFU010000592.1:5476-6669 GCA_020528935.1 Saprospiraceae bacterium
CGTACCGGGATCTGTTTCCCTTGTTGTGTGAGTGTCGCATCCGGGGCCCGAAGTGTTCTCTGTTGTATTGGGCCTTCGTGTATGTGTAGTCCCTGGTCCTGGTGGGCTGCATGGCTTACGCCTGTGTAACCGGGGAATTCATCTTTTTCCGCCTGCGCGCATACACCTGCGCATACAGCCTGCTTGCTCTTCCGTTGTTGGTGGTGGTGCATGAGGGCATACACGCCCTGGCCTACTGGGTGCTTGGAGCGCGCAAACTGCAACTCGGGTGGAAATGGCAGCAGGCTTACGTGTACATTGCTGCGCCGGGCTTTGTGCTCGACAAGCGGGGGTTCGGCCTGGTCGCCCTGGCGCCCCTGCTGCTCATCGCAGCGGTGCTGATCGCATTGCTCGTTGTTCTGGACGGCCCCCTGTGGTGGGCGGTGCTGGGCCTCCTGGGCTGGCACTGGCTGAGTTGTGTCGGAGACGTCGGACTGTTCTCCTTTGCCCTGCAGCACACATCCTTCTACACTTATGACGATAGTTCGGAATCAAAAACGTATTTTTTCAGCAAGCGAGAGGCTCCGGTTAAGGAAGAAGTGAATGCTAACCCCAGATGAAATGAAAAAGATCCATTGGCTAGGCGCAGCAATTACGGCCGTATTTGCCGTCGTCCTGTTACTGTGGCCGTCCGGGCCTGCCTCGGAGGTGCCTTTTATGAATGAGGAACTGGTATCGCCGGTATCCGGCGATCAGCAGTGGGGCATTTTTCAGGTGTGGGCGCCGAAGCTGGACTCCTGCACGGATCCCGACCGCTTGAAGCAGGCCGTGGACCAGCTGGGGCCCATGGCGCTTATGCTGGAAGGCCTGCCCGTTTCCGACTTCCGGCGCTGTGCGGGGATGTTCACTGCGCAGAGCGGGCCCGTTCTGGCCAGTCGCGCCTACCCGCTGTTGCACGGGCATTTCTCCCATACCCCGCGTCTGCCGAAAGCGCGCACGCTTGCCGCCATTCCACATCGCGAGGATGACCTCAGGCGAATGAGCATAGAGCAGACCCTTGCCCTGGGGCTGGACGTGCGCGTGCTGCCCGTGGAGGCGATCGAACCGGGCCTTTGGAACCAGGTGGGCGTGCTGGCCTTTGCCCGGCCCAGCCTGCCCCGCGCAGAGCGGGCCCGTTCTGGCCAGTCGCGCCTACCCGCTGTTGCACGGGCATT
>JAJDFU010000579.1 GCA_020528935.1 Saprospiraceae bacterium
GTGGTTTGGTAGTTTTCACGACCCCAAACCCTGCGCAATGGGGAATGCTGATCCAGGACCATCCTACGGATGTCAGGACAGGGTACGAAAGGGTTCCCAAGCCATTTCGTCGTCCGTATATTCATCGAACCCCTACGGAAGCGGTATGCGACTTTTATTTTTTTAAACGGTATTACATTGGACGGCATGGAAAAGGGAAACTTGATTCTCCTTCCGGTAACGCTGGGCGAAGGTGGGCTGCAGGCCTTGCCCCAATACGCGATTGACCGGGCTCAGGAGCTGACCTACTTCATTGCCGAACGCCCCAAATCGGCCCGGCAATTTCTGAAGCAAACCGGTTTTGCGCGGTCGCTGCAGGAGCTGCATATGGAGGAGCTCAACAAGCACACTCCGCCGGAGGACATCCCGCGCTTGCTGGAGCCCGCCCTGGCGGGGCACGATCTGGGGCTGCTCTCGGAGGCCGGCTGCCCGGCTGTGGCGGATCCCGGTGCTCTGCTCGTGCGAGCTGCACATCAATTGGACATCCCCGTAAGGCCTTTGGTCGGGCCCTCCTCCATACTCCTGGCGCTGATCGCCTCGGGCATGAACGGCCAGCAGTTTGGCTTTCACGGCTACCTCTCGCCCAAAAAACAGCAGCTGGGGCAGGAGCTTCGGCGGCTGGAGCGCGACAGCGGGCGCTTCGGCCAGACCCAGCTATTCATGGAAACGCCATATCGCAACGACGCCCTGGTGCGGGAAGCGCTGAAACACCTCAGGCCGGACACCCTCTTCGGCATCGCGGCCGAACTGACCTTGCCCGGAGAATACATCAAGACCCATCCCGTAAGCCAATGGCGGGAGCAGCCACCGCCCAGCCTGCACAAAAGGCCGGCGGTCTTTTCGCTCCTGGCCAGATAGGGGAACTAGTTGCCGGCTTCCTCCGCTTCCGACAACCAACCGCCGCCCAGGGCTTTGTACAGGTTCACGAATTCGACGAGCAGGTCGCTGCGCACCTGGGCCTCGAAGAGTTGGGCGTCGAAGGCCTGGCGCTGCGATTCGAGGTACTCCAGGTAGCTGGTCACGCCCCGGTCGTAGCGCTGCTCCGACAGGGACTGTGCGTTGAGTGCGGCCCGGACGTGCAGCTCGCGGGCGTCCAGCTCGTCGCGCAGGGTGCGGATGCCGACCAGGGCGTCTTCCACCTCGCGCAGGGCCTGCAGAAATACGCGCTCGTAGTTGATCACGCTCTGCTCGTACTGGCTTCGCGCAATGTCTACCCGGCGCAGGTTCTGGTTCCACTGGAACAAGGGGCCGAGCAAGGAACCGCCGATATTGCCACCGAACTGGGTGAGCATGCCGGTCAGGTCGGTACTGGCCACGCCCAGCAGGCCGGTGAGGCTGATGCGGGGAAAGCGGTTGGCCACAGCTACGCCGATGAGGGCATTCTGGGCAATGATGGCCTGCTCGGCCCGGCGGAGATCCGGCCGGCGGGAGAGCAGCTGGGAGGGCAGGCCCTCGGGAATATTGGGCGGAAGGTATTGGTCTGCTAAAGGAATGCTTTCCACGACCGGTCCGGGAGGGAGGCCTACCAATACGCTCAGGGCGTGCTCCGTTTGGGCGATCTGTCGCTCGTAGAGCGGGATGGCGCTGGCCGCAATGGCGTACTGGATCTCGGCCTGGTTGACGTCAATCTCCGGGATAATACCTTGCGCATAGCGCTGCCGGATGATCCGCAAGGTACTGTCGCGCAGGTCGAGGGTGTTCTGGGAGATGATCAGGCTGGTGCGAAACTCCAGCAGCCGGAAGTACACGGTGGCCACCTGAGCGATCAGTTCCAGTTGCAGGGCGCGCAGATCGTATTGATTGGCCAGGAAATCGGCTTGGGCCGCTTCGGTCTGCCGGCGCAGCTTGCCCCAGAGGTCCAGCTCCCAGTTCATGCTCACGCCCCCGAAGACGGCGTAGCCCGGTTTCTCAAAGGGCGTCTGCAGGACGTTGCCGTACAGGCCGTCGGCAGTGACGTTGAACTTGGGCCAGTATTCGTTCTCGGCTATGTTGAGTGCGTAAGCGGCCTGGGCGATGTTTTCAGCGGCAATGCGCACGTCCTGGTTTTGGATCAGGGCCAGGCGGACAAGGGAGTCGAGCACCGGATCGTTGAAGAGCTCCCACCAGCGCAGATTTACGACGGTATCCGCTTCATCAGGGTCGAAGCGAAAAGCGGCCGGGCTGTCCAGTTCGACGGATTGATAGTCCGGGCCCACCTTGCAGCTCCACGTGCCGGCAAGGAGGAGAAATCCGGAAAGCGCGTATATCCATAACCGGCGCATCATGGTTCTTCGTTGGTTTGAGCGGCCATGCGCTTTTTCTCATAACCGGCCAGGCGGCCGATGAGGACGAAGAGCATGGGATAGAAAAAGACCCCCAGCAGGGTGGCGATACCCATTCCACCCAATAGCGCCATGCCCATGACCTTGCGCGCTTCCGAGCCCGTACCCGAGGCGAAGATCAGAGGCAGGATGCCCAGGATGAAAGAAAAGGCCGTCATGAGTATGGGCCGGAAGCGCAGCCGGGCCGCTTCGATGGCCGCATCGAACAGGGAAAGGCCCTCCTGGAACTTGTTGTTGGCGAACTCTACGATCAGGATGGCGTTCTTGGCCGCCATGCCGATGAGCATGACCAGGGATATTTGGGCAAAAATGTTCAGTTCGTAGGACGTGCTGCCCAGGCGGGCCAGCCAAAGCGCCAGAAAAGCACCCAGCAGGGCAAAGGGCGTGCCCAGCAGAATGGCGAAAGGCAATGACCAGCTCTCGTACTGGGCGGCCAGGATGAGGAAAACGAACAGCAGGGAAAATCCGAAGATAATGACCGCCGAGCCGGAGGCTTTTTTCTCCTGATAGGACATATTGTTCCAGGCGTAGTCCATATCGTCGGGCAACACGGCTTCCGCTACTTCTTCCAGAGCGGTCAGGGCCTGGGCGGAAGTATAGCCGGGAGCAGGCCCGCCGGTCACTTCGGCCGAGCGATACAGGTTGAAGCGGTTGGTGAAGTCCGGTCCGCTGTAGGGCTTCACCTCCACCAGGGAAGAGAGCGGTACGGATTCGCCGTCTTTGTTCTTCACGAAGAATAAGCTCAGGCTTCGCTCGTCCTGGCGATACTCCGGTTCGGCCTGGATGTAGGCCTTGTACAATCGGCCAAAGCGGTTGAAATCGTTGACGTAGGCCCCGCCCAAAAAGGCGCCGAAAGTATTGTACACATCGTTCAGGGCCACTCCGGTCTTCAGGATCTGGTCCGTTTTGATGTCGATGAATCGCTGCGGGACGGATGCCTGGAAGGAGGAAAAGGCCCCGTTGATCTCCGGCCGTTGATTGGCCGCCTGACTCAACTCCCGGGTATGCTGGCCGAGGTATTCCGGGGCATTGCCGCCCTTGTCCTGCAGCATAATGCTGACGCCGCCGCCCCTGCCGAGGCCGGGGCTGGCCGGCGGCCCGACGCACACGGCCTGGGCGGACATGCACCCTTAATACAGGGCCCCGTTGCGCTGACGGATCACTTCCTTGGACGGCACCTCGCGGTCGGACCAGTTTTCAAGGCTCAGGAATAAGACGGCCGTATTGGGAATGAAGGATCCGGAGATCACGCTGAATCCCGTGACCGTCGTGACCATGTCCACCCCTTCGACTCTCGCAGCGATCTCCTCCGCTTGGCGGGCCACTGCATCGGCGCGCTGCAAAGAGGCCGCATTGGGCAGTTGGATGTTGATAAAGGCGTAACCCTGATCCTCTTCGGGAATGAAGCCGCCGGGCACAAGGGCAGCAAAGATGCCGGCCAGGGCGGAGAACAGGAGGATGAAAACTGCACCGCGTCCCAGTTTTCGCGCAAAGACCGAAGCCAGGCCGGTATAAGAGCCGGTCAGCCGGTCAAAAACCGCGTTAAATCCCCGAAAGAACCGGCCCAGCAAGCCGCGAGACGGTTTGGGTTCTTTGAGCAGGAGGGCACACAAAGCCGGGCTCAGCGTGAGGGCGTTGATGGAGGAAAAGAACACCGAAACCGCCACCGTGATCGCGAATTGCTGGTACAATCGCCCCGTAATGCCCGCCATAGCAGCCACGGGAATGAATACGGCGATGAGGACCAGGGTAGTGGCAATGACCGGAGCAGTCACCTCGCGCATGGCTGTGGATGTAGCTGTTCTGGGGTCCATACCCTTGGCGATATTGACCTGAACCGCTTCCACTACGACGATGGCGTCGTCCACCACGATGCCGATGGCCAGCACCAGCCCGAGCAGCGAGAGCACATTGATGGTAAAACCCAGCAGGGGAAAAAGCATGAAGGCCGCTACCAGCGACACCGGGATGGCAATGGTGGGGATGAGGGTGGCCCGGAAGTCCTGGATAAAGAGATACACCACCAAAATGACCAGGACCAAGGCAATAATGAGGGTCTCGATAATCTCGGAAATACCGGCGGTAATGGGCTTGGTGGCATCCAGGGAGACCCGGTATTCCATGCCTTCGGGGAAGTTGCGGGCTAAATCGTCCATGGTGGAGCGCACCGCTTCGGCCAGGGCTACCGCATTGGTGCCGGGTGCCTGATAGATGGCCAGCATGGCACATTTCTGCCCGTTGAGCCGGGTGAAGGAATTGTAGGACTCCACACCCAATTCTACGCGGGCAATATCCTGGACTTTGATCTGGCTGCCGTCCTCATTGGTGCGCACGACGATCTCTCCGAATTCTTTTTCAGTGGTCAGGCGGTCGGGCAACTGCACGGTGTAGGTGAAATCCGTGCCGGGCGGTGCCGGCTCGGCCCCGAACTTCCCGCCGGGCACGATGACGTTCTGCTCGCGTATGGCGTTCATCAATTCCGGAACGGTAATGCCCAACTTGGCCAGGCGGTCGGGCTTGATCCAGATGCGCATGGAGTAGTCGCTGGCGCCCAGCACATCTGCCCGCCCGATGCCCGGGATGCGGGCCAGTACGTCCTTGACGTTGATGAGGGCGTAGTTGCCGAGAAACTGTTGATCGAAGCGCCCGTCCGGCGAAAAGAGGGTCACCAGCAGAACGATATTGGGCAGGGACTTGGCCGTGGCAACCCCCAGGCGTTTCACCTCTTCCGGCAGTTTGGCCGTAGCCGCCGAGACCCGGTTTTGGGTAAAGACGGTGTTCATGTCCGGATCGGTGCCCACTTCGAAAGACACCTCGATGGACATAGTGCCGTCGTTGGAGTTGGTGGACTTCATGTAGATCATGTTCTCCACCCCGTTGATCTGTTGCTCCAGGGGAGAGGCCACCGACTGTTCAACATTGACCGCACTGGCTCCGGTGTAGTTGGCGCTCACCCGCACCACCGGCGGGGTGATGTTGGGATACTGCTCCAGGGGCAGCCCCAGGATCGATATGCCGCCGATGATGATCATAAACAGAGCGATCACGATGGCCACGATCGGACGGCGGACGAAAAATATATGCTTGGGTTGCTCCTCCATACGGGCTTATTGCTTGGCCGGAGCCTGGGATACGAATTCGTGAAGTTTGGGCTGCACCCTGGCTCCCGGTCGCACCCGTTGCAGGCCTTCATAGATCACCCGGTCGCCCGGCTCGAGCCCGTCCAGCACCACCCAGTAATCGCGATAGGTGGGCCCCAGGGTGAGTTCGCGCTGGATCACGCTGTCCTGCGCCACCACATAGGCGTTGAACCGGCCCTGAAATTCGCTTACGCAACGCTGGGGGATGAGAAGGCCTTCATCCAGCTTGTCCATCACGACCCGAACTTTGGCGAACTGGCCGGGACGGATGAGCCGGTCGGGATTCGGAAAGATGGTCTGAAGCCGCAGGGAGCCGGTGGTGGGATTGACCTCCCGGTCCAGGAACCGCACCCGGCCGGGATAGGGATATATACTGCCGTCGGACAAGATCAGCCGAAGGGGATAATTTTCATCATTCGTTCTCAGGTTGCCGGTCTTGATCTTTTCCACCACCTCTCGGGCCAGTTGGAGGTAATCCCGTTCGGGAATGAAGAACTCCACCAGCACGGAATCAATTCGGGAAACGGTATTGAGAATGACGGGGTTGGGCGAGCGACCGACGAACTCCCCTTCTTTGGCCTGGGTTTTGCCGATGATGCCGGAGGTCGGGGCGGTCACCTTTGCATAGCCCAGTTCGATGCGGGCCAGCTCGAGCGAGGCTTCAGCCGCTTCGACGGCCGCTTCGGCGGCGCCTTTTTCGGCCACCGCAGCATCCAGGTCACTTTTACTGACGGCGTTGATCCTGGCCAGGGGTTCAATGCGCTCCAATTCGTTCTGGGCGCGCACGGCCCGGATCTCGGCTTCAGCCAATTGACTTTCGTAGCGGGCTACATTGGCCTGGAAGGGCTGGGGGTCGATGGTGTAAAGCAATTGCCCTTTGCGCACGCGGCGCCCTTCCTTGAAGTGGATGCCCTGCAAAAACCCTTCCACCCGGGCGCGCACCGGCAGATCGGCAACGCCATACACCTGCCCGACGAAGTCGCGTTCCAAAGCTACCTCCCGGGGCTGCACTTCTACGACCAGTACTTCGGGGGGCGGAGGAGGGGGCGGCTCAGCGGGCTTGCTGCAATGGACATTTGTCAGGGCAAGCCCGAAAAGCAGGGGGGGGACACGTGGGGTTGCCATTGGGAGGGAATAAGGC
>JAJDFU010000056.1 GCA_020528935.1 Saprospiraceae bacterium
CGACCTTGAGCTGATCCTTGCCGTTGGTGAGGCTGAGGCCGCATTCTTTGAGTAACTTCAGAGAGCCCTCCAGCAGTCGGCCGGATTTTTGGACGGCGATTTTCAGTCGTGTCTGCATAGTATTCAAGCGGATTTGTTTTCACAAAGGCAAAAAAAAGAGGTTTACCGGCAAATGGTAAACCTCTTTTTTCTGTAAAAGTTGGTGCATCCGTTTATCGCACCGTGTCACCATCTGCCGGTAAGGGCAACAATGCAAAATTATGGTGATGATGACGCTGCACGAAATTCATAAGTAATTGCCAAATAAATGTCGACCTCAGAATGGAGATTGACGGGTACCTGAAAAATATTGATGATTTATGCTTTTCCGGTATTCCCTATTCCTACTTCTGTTGTCCGGATTCGGGTTATGTGGTACGGGGCGGAATCGAACCGCCGACACCAGGATTTTCAGTCCTGTGCTCTACCAACTGAGCTACCGTACCGGCTGAATTGACTGCCTTTTTCAAAGGCGGGACAAAGATAGCTCTTTTCCCCTATTCTCCGCAATTGCATTTCCACATTTTTCTAAAGGGGGGATTTTGTTTCTTTGCCCTTATGCTGGCTCGACTTTTGGCGATCCCCCTGGTCATTCTGGTCTTCATCTTCCTCTACCTGGCGTGGACCCAGGGCGGGCAATGGGCCATTTACCTGGCGCCGCCCCTCATCCTGCTGGCGGTGATCTACGTGTTCAGCCCTCAGCTCAACTGGTGGTACTACCTGCGCCGCCCGCCCAAGCTGGACCGCCGCCTGCAGCAGCTGCTCCTCAAGCGCAGCTCCTACTACCAGAATCTAAGCGTGGCCGATAAGAAAAAGTTCCGCAAGCGCATGTCGCTCTACATGGAAGCTCACGACTTCCAGGCCATGGGCGACATGGACACCATCCCGGCCGATGCCCTGGGCGTACTGGCCCATGCTGTGGCGGAACTCACCTTCGGGCAGGAAGACTTTTTGCTGGACAAGTTCGAGAAGATCATCCTCTACTTCCATCCCTTTCCCTCGCCTCAATATCCCAAACATCTGCACACCTCCGAGCTCTATGCGGAAGACGGCGTACTCCTGTTCAGCGTGCCGCACCTCATCCGCGGCTTCATGGAGCCCACGCGCTACTTCAGCCTGGCCCATTACGAGTACGCCAAGGCCTTGCATATCCTCTATCCCGACTGGAGATGGCCCATCCTGGGCGAGAGCAGTTGGGAGAAATTGGAGCGGATCAGCGGCTTCTCTAAGGACGCCATCCAGCGCTTCATCAACCTCCCGGACATCGACCCCCTGGCCGTGGCCGTCCACCACCTCTTCCAATTCACCCCCGCCTTCCGCCTCCACTGGCCCGAAATGTACGAGCGCCTGGCCGCCCTGCTGGGGCAGGAGGCGTATTTGAAGGAAGTGGAATAAGGATACGGGCTCCCACGGCTTCCCCGGGAAACGGGAATACGAGTCCAGGCCCATCGGGCGGCCAATTAACCCGGGTTAATTCCACGCCAGCTCTGCCCGCTCCTGCCAATACACCTCCGTCTCCATCTGCAGGGGTTCCAGAGCGGCCAGCTCGTCGTCCTGCACGGGGATGCGCGCGGCCTTGAGGTTGGATTCCAGGTGGCGCTCGGTGACTGCACCGCTGAGCACCACATGCGCCCAGGGCTGCCGCAGCACGAAGGCCAGGGCGATGGTATCCATCCCGCAGTGATACTTCTCGGCCAGTTCGCCCAGGGCGGCCTTGCGGTCGGCGAAATTGTCGCTGTTGTTCCGCTCGGTGAGGCGGCCGTTGGCCAGGGCTTCCTTTACGATGATGCCCAGGCCCTCGGCGGCAGCGGCTTCCAGGGCCGGAGCAGCCGACTGTTCCAGCACATTGTAGGTAAGCTGGGCGCTGTCAAACAGGCGACGCCCGTCCAGCTCGATGCCCAGGGCCTTGTCCAGTACCGCCGGCTGATCGGCCCCGCTGATGCTGAGGCCGATGAGCAGGCCGTCGGCCTTGAGGCGGCCGAGGGTATCCAACACCTGGGCGTCGTCCAGCACGCCGGTGTCCAGTGTGGCAGAGTGGATCTGGTACAGCTTGAGGTAGGGGCGCAGGCAGCTGGATTCCTCCCACTGTTTTTTCAGGTTGGCGGCCGAGTGGTCCTTCACCTCGTGGATGTCGGCTTCCACCTTCCAGTCGGCCGTGTAGGTGTAGCCCCACTTGGAGCCGATGACGAGGGA
>JAJDFU010000097.1 GCA_020528935.1 Saprospiraceae bacterium
CGCGCCACACCACCTATTTTGTACACTAACTGGCAGGCATTAGGAAGGTAGCCGGGGACGAAGCCGAGGTTCTGCACGCGCAGGGGGCTTACTTTACCGAAGACCTCTTTTGACTCAACCGCAAAAGGAAGGAAGAAGACCACCTGAGCATTGACCCAGAAAAATCGAAGCAGCTGCTGGAAGAAGCGGTCGACATCGCGCAGCAATCCGATGTGGTGGTAGCCGTACTCGGCGAGCCCCGCAGTTGGTCCGGCGAAGCTTCAAGCCTGGCGGACATCAGCTTGCAGGATTGCCAAAGAAGGTTGCTGGAGCGGCTGCTGGAAACGGGCAAACCAGTCGTGCTCGTCTTGAGCAACGGCCGGCCGATGACCCTGAGCTGGGAAAACGAGCACGTAGACGCCATGCTCGAGACTTGGCACGCTGGCGTAGAGGCCGGCAGTGGCATCGCGGATGTGCTCTTCGGCGACTACAACCCGGCTGGAAAATTGACGATGACTTTCCCGAGAGAAGTTGGCCAGATTCCGATTTACTACAACCACAACCGAACGGGCCGGCCGGAAACGGGTACTTCCATTTGGACCTCCCGTTACCTCGACGTGCCTACCTCTCCCCTATTCCCGTTCGGGTACGGCCTAAGCTATACCACCTTCGAGTACAGCGATATCCGCCTGAACAAAAGCGAGCTCAGCGGGGATGACCGCCTAGTCGCTTCGGTTACCGTGACCAATACCGGGGAATACAAGGGGGAAGAAACCGTGCAGCTGTACCTCAACGACCCCGCGGCCTCCATTTCCCGGCCGGTCAAGGAGCTGAAGGGTTTTCAAAAGATTGAGCTGGCCCCCGGCGCCTCCCAAGCGGTTGAATTTACGATCACGACCGAAGACCTTAAGTTTTTCAACAGCGAGCTGGAGTATGTCTGGGAGCCTGGTGCTTTCAACATCTACATCGGGACAAACTCCGAAGAGGTCAAAGCCGGAAAAGTGAGCTGGTCGAAATAGAGCACGCAGGATAACAAGGCCTACATTAAGTATCAAAAACAAAATGAAAAAATTGACATGCGATTATTACTACTTTTAGCCGTCTTGCTGTTTGTTTCGGCGGCTTGCGAGCAACAGCAGCAAGAAGAAAAAGAGAGCGAGCGCCCCAACATCGTTTTTATCATGAGCGATGACCACGCTTACCAGGCGATCAGCGCCTACGACGACCGCCTGATCAATACGCCCAATATTGACCGTATTGCGGAGGAGGGGATGCTCTTTACCAATGCCTCGGTGACCAATTCCATTTGCGCGCCATCGCGGGCCACCATTCTTACCGGCAAGCACGCGCACATCCACGGAAAGATTGATAATGTCTTCCCCTTTGATACTACGAATATCACCTTTCCGCAAATCTTGCACGACAACGGCTATCAGACTGCCATGTTCGGCAAGCTGCACTTTGGGAACAACCCCAAGGGCTTTGACGAATTTAAAATCCTGCCCGGGCAAGGCGACTACTATAATCCGGATTTCATCACCAACGAGGGCGACACCAGCATACAGGGCTACGTGACGGACATCATTACCGACATGACCCTCGACTGGCTGGGCAACCGCCGGGCAGAAGACAAGCCCTTCATGCTGTTCTACCTGCACAAAGCTCCCCACCGAGAGTGGTTCCCGGCTCCGCGCCACTACAAAGAATTTACTCAGCGCAGCTTCCCCGAGCCCGCTACCCTTTTCGACGACTACGAAGGGCGGGGCACGGCCGCTAAGGAAGCGCAGATGAATTTGCTGGAGCACATGACCATCTCGGCCGACAACAAAATCTACCCCGAGCTGGCCAAAGAACTAGGGGTGGAAGAAGCCAACGAATGGGGCTACCGGGTATTCAAAAGCAAGTATTCTCGTTTCACCGAAGAACAAAAACAGGAGTGGGATGCCATCTATGGGCCCATCAATGAAGAATTTGCGGAGCTGTACCCCAGCATGGATGATTCTACCTTCATGCGCTGGAAGTACCAGCGGTATATGCAGGATTACCTGGCCTGTGTTGCCGCTGTGGATGAGAACGTGGGCCGCGTGGTCGACTACCTGGACGAAAAAGGGCTCAGCGACAACACCATCGTCGGATATACTTACGAACAGGGCTTTTACCTGGGCGCGCCCGGCTGGTTTGACAAGCGGTTTATCTACGACAAGTCCTTTCTCACCCCGCTGATGATCAGGTGGCCGGAAAACATCAA
>JAJDFU010000554.1 GCA_020528935.1 Saprospiraceae bacterium
TGTAGGTCGTTGTGTGTGGGCTGGTTGTTTGTGTGTGCGGTCAGGGGTTTGCGTATGAAAATCGGGTGGTGTTGGGTGCCGCTGTGGTGGTTATGGTGGTATGTGTGGAGGACGAGCCCACCTTCTCCATCCTCAATCACACCAACCCCTGCGGCGTAGCCAGCCGGTCCGGGCTATTGGAAGCCTGGCAGGCTGCCCTGGCCTGCGATCCGGTTTCGGCCTTCGGGGGCATCCTCATTGCCAATCGCACCATTGACCTGGCTACCGCCCGCGAGATCAACCAGATCTTTTACGAAGTGCTCATTGCGCCGGGTTTTGAGCCGGATGCCCTGGAGCATCTGCAGCAGAAAAGCAAGCGCATCCTGTTGCGCAGCCGGCATTTCGAGCTCGCACCAAAGAGTTTCCGCTCGCTTTTACACGGCGTGATCGAACAGGATACCGATCGAAAGATCGAGGGCCGGCAAGACATGGAGGTCGTTACGAAAAGGGCTCCGGAAGAAGCCCACTGGGCCGATCTCGTTTTTGCCAACAAATGCGTGAAGCACCTCAAATCCAATGCGATCGCGCTGGCCAAAGACCGGCAGCTGGTGGGTATGGGCTGTGGGCAGACCTCCCGCGTGGACGCCCTCAAACAAGCCATCGCCAAGGCGCAGGGCTTCGGCTTTCAGCTGGAAGGAAGCATCCTGGCCTCCGATGCCTTTTTCCCCTTTGCCGACAGTGTGGAGTTGGCCCACAAGGCCGGGATCAAAGCCGTAGTGCAACCCGGAGGCTCCATGCGCGACAAGGACAGCATTGCGTATTGCAACGAGCACGGGCTGGCCATGGTCCTGACCGGCATACGCCATTTCCGCCATTAGCCGACCAGAAAGCACGCCCTGCATGGCCGATCCGGCATGGAATATGGTGGTCGATATCGGGAATACCCGGGTGAAGGCCGGGCTGTTCCGGGGAGCTCAGCTGACGGAGGTGCGGCAGTGGACGGATCTCGGGAAAGCCGACTTTTTAGCCTGGCTGACCAACCATCCTCCGGATTATATCCTCTATTCAACAGTGGCCGGGCCTTTGCCGCACGATTGGTTTGCGGGGCTGGCTCGGCCGCCACAGGTACTCGAGCTCAAGGCGGACACCGACTTACCATTTGAAAATACGTATCGCACACCGCAAACCCTGGGTAAGGACCGCCTCGCAGCCCTTGCAGGTGCCATGGAGCTTCATCCCGGTCAGCATTTGCTCGTTGCCGATGCGGGCACTTGCATCACCTTCGACCTGCTCACTGCCCGGGGCGTGTATCTCGGCGGGAACATCAGTCCGGGACTGGATATGCGCTACCGGGCCATGCACGAACTTACGGCGCGCCTGCCCCGCGTGTGGGGCCGCGACCTTCCCGGGAATTGGATCGGGAGCACTACGGCTGAAGCGCTGCAAAACGGCGGTCTGTGGGGCATGGTCTGGGAGCTGGAGGGCTACATCCGCCAGGGGCAGGCCGAACTGGGCCCGGTGGAAACGGTGCTCACAGGCGGCGATGCCGAGGTTTTGGCGAAGTATGTGAAAAGCGAGATATTTGTGTGCCCGCATTTGGTGCTCATTGGTCTCAACAAAATATTACGGCATAATGTGGAAGGCTTGGATTAAGCTGACGGTAGTATGGATACTGCTGGGTAGTGCGTGTGTGGCGGGATGGGGTCAAAGCCAGGATATTCGCCCCAAGCTCAATTCGCCCTATTCCCGTCTGGGATTGGGGGATCCCGTGCCTCCCTATTATGCCGCCCAGGCCGGTATGGCCGGCCTGAGTGCAGCCGTGCGTACTCCGGCCCACCTCAACCTGGTCAACCCCGCATCGCTGGCCTACCAGCGGGTGACCTCCTTCGAAGTCGGCCTCTTCGCCCGCTTTTCGAGCCTCGAATCCAATCGCGATCGCAACAACTTCTGGAGCGGCAACCTCAATTACATCGCTCTGGGTTTTCCGCTCAAGAACCCCATTAACAAGGCCATGGAGCCTATCCCCTCCCCCTTTCAGTGGGGCATGAGCCTGTCGCTGCAGCCGTATACCAATGTGGGCTACAACGTCCTGTCCGAAGAAGAGGTAGGTGACCTCGGCCTGACGACCACCAATTTCAAGGGGGCCGGCGGCACCTATCGGGTGATGTGGGGCAACGGCTGGAGCTATAAGAACCTGGCAGTGGGCCTCAACCTGGGGTATATGTTCGGCAAGCTGACCAACAGCCGGCGCATTGCCTTTGACAGTGTGGCCTTCAGCTACAGCACCGAATTTTCCGACGAGATCTCGGTGAACGGCTTCGTTTGGAATGCCGGCATCATGTACACCCACGATTTTCGGGCACCCGACCGAAACGGCATCCTGGTCCCCAGCGGAAAGCGCCTTATTTTTGGGGTGAACGGCAATACCGCCATGGGCTTTCGCACCAACAGCTCCCGGGTGTTCTGGCGCGATAACATCAACCTGCTCCAGCTGGACACGATTGTTTCTGAAGCGGGCATACGCGAGCGAGGCCGGTTGCCGCTGGAGTTCTCCGCTGGCGTGACCTACGAGCAGGTGGACAAACTGAAGCTGGGCCTGGAGTATCAGTTCGGGCAATGGAGCAACTACTTCAACGAGGCCAAAAATGAAGGCGTGGATGCAGCAGATGACGGAAGTACTTCCACTTCCTTTGGCAATACCTGGCGCATCGCCCTGGGGGGGGAGTTCATCCCGGATATCCAGAGTTACAACAGCTATATGAAGCGCATGGCCTACCGGCTGGGCCTGTTTTACGGCACCGACCCCCGCCGGGTCAACGGCAACACCCTGCGCGGGTACGGGATGACCCTCGGTCTGGGCTTTCCCGTGGTCGTGCCGCGGGGAACGACCTCCTTCATTCATTTTGCAGTGGAGGCCGGGCAGTTTGGCACGGACGAGGCCCTTCGAGAAACGTATGTACGCATGACCCTCGGGTTTACCCTAAACGATAATTCCTGGTTTTTCAAACGCAAATTCAACTGATCATGATCAAGTTCACCCGTTTAGTCTGTTTTCTGGTCTTGGTAGCCTGGGGGCCTGCATCCACTTGGGCGCAGTGTGAAACCTGGGTTGGAAAGCCGAATGAAGACGATATTACCGATGCGCATGTGACGTATCGCCAATATGTTAAAGGCAAGCAGCCCAAGGATCTGACCGAGCTGGATCCGGAGAGCTTCAACATTGCATACAATGCCTGGGAAAAGGCCTTCAAAGCAGCTCCGGCAGCCGACGGCACCCGCCCCTTTCACTTCATCGATGGGCGTAAGCTGCTCAAGGCAAAAATCCTGATGACCGACGACGAGGCGAAGAAAAAAGAATTGGGCCAGCGCGTCATCGCCATCTACGATCAGCAGATCCAGTGCTTTCCCAAAGAGGAAGCCTTCCTGCTGGGGCGCAAGGCCTACGACATGTTCTACAGCCCGGCTTACGGGTACTCCGTGGACACCTACAAAGCCTTTAAAAAGGCCCTCGAAAAAGGAGGGAACAACACCGAGTACATCGTGCTGGACCCCTTGGGGCAGTTGATGGCATACCTCTTTCCAAACGATAAGGTGACGCGCGAGGAAGCCCAGCAGGTCCTGGAACAGGCCATAGATATTGCCGACTACAACATCGAAAACAACGACAAATACGGCGAGTACTACGAAGCCGGCAAGGCGAATATGCAACGCCACCTGGCCGAGGTGGAGGACGACATTTTCGACTGCGACTATTTCAAGCGCAAACTCCTGCCCAAGTACGAGGAGAACAAGGAAGATTTTGAGGTCGTGAAGTACGTGCTGGTAAAACTGCGCACCTCGGGATGTGATACGTCCGAGGCCGAAGTGGTGGCCATTGCGGAGCAATACCGGAAGCTGGCCACCGAGATCAATACCGAGCTGGAGGCCAAGCGCCGGGCCGAAAACCCCGGCTACGACGCTTCTCAGCTGCAGAAGGAGCACAAATACGAAGAGGCCATTGCGCGCTACAAGGAGGCCATCCTTCAGGAGGAAGATCCCGAAAAACTGGCTCAGTTTTACTACAGTATTGCATTCATCCAGACCTGGCAGTTGGGGCAGTACTCTTCGGCCCGCGAGAATGCACGCAAAGCGGCCGGCTACCGGGAAGGCTGGGGTAAACCCTACGTGCTCATCGGAGATATGTATGCCCGCACGGCCCGCAACTGCGGCGACGACTGGAATCAACGCCTGGCCATCATTGCCGCCATCGAAAAGTGGCAGTACGCCCGCAGCATAGACTCCAACGTAGCCGAAGAAGCCAGCAGTAAGATCGGCCAATATGCCGGCTCCCTGCCCGAAAAACAGGACGGGTTCATGCGGGGGATCAAAGCCGGATCCAAACAGAAGGTCAATTGCTGGATAAGCGAAACGGTAACCGTTCGCTTTAAGTAACCCCTAACACCAATTGTTGCTCCGGGCTTCGTTTGCTTTGCATCGAAGCGAACGAAGCCCCATCCCACTCCGCAAATGCTGACGCTATGAAATGGATTCCCCTGGGCCTGCTGTTTGCCACAGCCTTGCTCTTCTGGCAATGTACGCCAAAGGCCGGCGAAAAAACCCAATCCCAAGAAGTGGGCAGTACACCACCCGCTCCACAAAAGCAGGAAGAGGAAAACCTGAGCCCGTGCCCCCGGTTTGCAGATGCCCCTAATCCCGATGAGGCGCTCGAAAACTACGTGCTCTATCGCGACTTCCTCCGAGCCGGCGAATGGGAGCAGGCCTATTCCTACTGGCAGAAGGTGTACCGGGTAGCTCCGGCTGCCGACGGCAAACGAAATACCGTGCTCGCCGATGGGATCCGCTTTATGGAGTATTTTTTCTCGCAATCCGAAGGCAGGGACTCCTCCTTTGTAGATCGCATCTTTGAATTGTACGATCAGATTGATAAATGCTATCCGGAGGGGGGGTATATCGCTGCCCGCAAGGCCTTTGACCTCTACTACAAGTACCCCGGCCGCGCGACCAGAATGGAGACGTACCAGCTCTTCAAAAAAGCCCTGGATACGGATGGCCTGAATGCACCGGACTTCGCCCTCAACCCCTTCGCCTCGCTGCTCGTGGAGCTGTACTTCGACGACAAGATCCCCATGGCCGAGGCGCAGAAATATCAACAACAGCTGCGCGACATCCTGGCCAAAGGCCTTGCGGAATGCGAGGAAGGCGTGGACTGTGAGCGCTGGCAGATCGTAGAAGAATACGCGCCCAACCGCCTGCGGGCCTTTGAAGCCGTAAAGGGGTTCTACGGTTGTGCATATTACATGGACAACTACTACCCCGAATTCCTTGCCGATTCCACCGATTGTGACAATGTGCGCACGGTGTACAGCCGGCTCTCCTGGGGCGATTGCCCCCGGGACGATCCCCGCTTTGCCAGGCTCATACGGGTGGGCAACGAAAACTGCGCACCGGCCGGCAGCCTCCCGGCTAAAAAAGCCTATGAATGCCTGAAGCAGGCCGATTACGATTGCGCCATTACCCAGTTTGAAGAAGCGGCAGCCGAAACGGATGATCCCGAGAAAAAGGGAAAATACCTCTTGCTGGTCGCCAAGATCTACCAGGCCCACAAGATCAATTTCCCCCGCTCGCGGGAGTATGCGCTGCAGGCCGCCGAAGTCCGGCCCGACTGGGGCGAGCCGTATATTCACATCGGCCGGCTGTACGCCTCCAGCGGCCCGCTTTGCGGGCCCGGCCGCGGCTGGGACAGCCAGGTGGTGGTTTGGCCGGCCCTCGATATGTGGAATAAGGCCAAAAGCATCGACCCCTCCGTGGCTGCAGAAGCCAATAAGTGGATCCGGCAGTACAGCCAGTACATGCCCAAGAAAGAGGATGTCTTTCAACGGATGAAAAAGATCGGAGAGTCCTATTTCGTGGGTTGCTGGATCCAGCGCTCCACGGTGATCCGCACGGCCGACTGACGGTTCAGGCCCAGGGTCCGGAATAGCGTCCCCACAAGGGCGGAATGCCGGCCTCCCGCGCGGTCGCTAGTCCGGTGTCTTTTCGCCGTAGCTCAGGTCGCCGGCATCGCCCAGCCCGGGCACGATATAGGACTTGGCCGTAAGCTCGTCATCCAGTGCTCCCATCCAGATGTGGGCGTCCGGGAAGTTGCGTTGCAGATAGTTGAGCCCGTCGGTGCTGGCTATGGCCGTAACGATGTGCAGGGCAGACGGTTGTCCGTGTTCCAACAGCGACTTCACGGCCAGCGTCATGGAGGCACCGGTAGCCAGCATAGCATCCGTGACAATCAAGGTCTTGTCCTCCAGCCTGGGGCTGGAAATGTACTCCACATGCACGTCGAAGCTCCCGTCTTTGTGGTTTTTGCGAAAGGCAGATACAAAGGCATTGGCCGAGTGGTCGAAATAATTGAGGAGCCCCTGGTGTATGGGCAGACCGGCCCGGAGGATAGTAGCCAGAATCAGTTCGTTCTGTGGCAGCTGTACTTCAGCTGTACCCAGTGGGGTTTCCACGGGCCGGATGGCATAATCCAGCGTTTTGCTCAGCTCGTACGCCAGTAGTTCTCCTACCCGCTCCAGATTTCGGCGAAAGCGCAGACGATCCCGTTGAATGTCCTGATCGCGCAGTTCGGCAATGAATGTATTGCCAATGCTTGGGGTATCGCTCAGGTTGAATACCATAGTTCCGTTTAGCTCTTGTGCCCGGCAAGGTAACAACTTCTGAATTTTACCGGAGATGACAAATGCTAACCTTTCAGCGCCAGCAATTGCTCAAACGTTTCCCGCCATCCTGCCCAGCCGTGGACCGAAGAGAACGAACTGTTGTGCCAAATGAAGGTGAATGTGCCGCCGGCCTTTTGCGCGCTCCGCGCCAGTTCCCTGCCTTTCCGGGCGGCTTCCTGCGGGGAAAGCTCCAGGTAGCTGCGCAGGCTCACATCCATACACGCAAAGGGATGGACCATCAGTTCGGTGCCGCGCTCCCGCTCCAGGTCGTACCAGGGGAAGGAACGGGCGGTACCCGCCCGGAAGCCCACGGCATCGGCATAGCCCATGGTCCAGTCGTGGCGAAGGCCGGCGGCCAGCAGCTGCCGGTAGGTGTCCGGCAAGCGCAGGCGAAGGTAGTGTTGCCGGCTGTGGAAGACCGGACGCCCCAAGAGGGTTTCGAGCCGGTTTTTCTCGATCAACAACAGCTCGGGCTCCTCCAGCACTCCATAGGAAGGGTGAATGCCCAGCTTGTCTCCCAGGGTACCGATGAGCTGCTGAAAGGGAGGGGACTCCGGTGGAGGGCCCTTGTCATAGGCGGTCTTCCCGCCCATCAAGATGAAAAAGCGGCCGGCATGGCCGGCCAGTTGCTCGTGCAGGTAGGGAAAGGTGAAGAAGGGATCCTCGGACCGGCCTCGCCAGACCTCCCAGTGTCGCCGGGCGAGCGCCGGATGATGGAAGGTGTTCTTCAAAAAGGCTGCACCCTGGCGCCACAAGGGCTTGTAGCGGAAGGCCCAGGGATAGTCCACATCTATGGTTGGCTGAAGCCGGTATGGCGGTCGCGCCACGCGCCGGCGGGGCACCCCCGCCGTCAGCTCGTCCATCAGGCGATCGGCCCAAAGATCGACCAGCGGGCGCTCCAGGAAACCGTGGCGGTAGGCCAGGGATGCCCGGGCCGGAAAGCGGCCGTGTATATCGCGCGGGGTGGGCAGATACTCTTCCACCCGGCTAAGCTGATAGAACAGCAGGCCAAAGAGATCAAACGGTAGCCTTCGAGGCCCGTAAACCTCCGAATTCAGCGGAAAAGCGGGAAGGCCCTCCACCTCGGCCACCCGGTGCGGCCCCTGAGGCCGTACGCCCTCCTTCAGCCATCCGCTCGGCCGTATGTGCAGGCCGGCCGGTGCAGCCTCGGGCACCCTCTCCAGGTAGTAAATGCAGGCTCCCTCGGTGCTCAGGGGCATGCAGGGAGCGTATGGCGCGGCTTAGTAAGGCATGCCGTACCAGTGACTGAAAAGACCTTCTAACAGATAGTGGTGGCGAGGGATGAAGTGTTCTGGTTAAATTCAGACCATAGTCGCTTACAGTACATTACAAAGGCCACTGGAACATACGAAGCATCTGCACAAAACGGACTAAAAATTCCTTGATATGCCTAAATTTATTGAACAAACAGCTCAAGGATCCTGTATCTTTCTTAACGAATATGTAGCTATGTTCCGCTTCTTTGCCGTCCTGTTTTTCAGCGGCCTTACCCTGACCGTTCTTGCCCAGGAAAACGTTTCCTTCGGCACCAACTATTACGACGACGATGCCAAGGGGATCATCTACGACCGGGAGATTACAGTGGACCTCAAGCTGCACACCTTTGGCTATGCCGTAGGCGTCAATTTCGGCCGCCTGCGGACCTACTACCTCACCCGGTATTTCAACATTGAATTCGGGGAGCTCAAACACCCCAAGGAGTTCCGCCAGAGTTTCGACTTCAACATCTCTCCCGGTTCAGCCAGGGCGTTCATTTTTGGCAAACAGAACAACTTCTTCGTCTTGCGGGGCGGTATAGGTGAAAAACGCTACCTCAGTGAAAAGGCCAAGAAAAAAGGCGTGGCCATTGCACTTTCCTACAGCGGTGGCGTATCCCTGGGCATGCTCAAGCCCTACTACCTGGATCTCTTTCGCTTTACCGATCCGCCTTCCATCGATTTTTTCATCAGCAGTGAGAAATATTCGGAAGAAAATCGCGAACTCTTTCTCACGCAGAACCGCATTTACGGTTCCTCCGGTTTTGCTCGCGGCCTGGGCGAGATCCGGTTCCGGCCGGGAGGACACGCCAAATTCGGCGTGAACTTCGATTGGGGGGCATTCGATCAGTTTGCCAAGTCGCTGGAAGCTGGCGTCATGGTGGACTTTTTCTTCCAAAAGGTGCCCATCATGGTAGAGGATCCCGAATTCGTGCCCAATACCGAGAATCGTTTTCTCTTTGTCAACTTTTTCGTGAACTTGCAGTTGGGCAAGCGCTGGTAAAACTTATCGCCCCGCTCGAACCTTTTCATGGAAGAATGCGCGTGTCTGCACAAGGCACCCTAAATGGAATGAGACGATGATCGAACTTCCCGTAGTAGAATCCAAAGCACAACGACGCCGCAAGCCGGACTGGCTGCGCGTAAAGCTTCCCATTGGCTCGGAGTACAAAAAAGTGCGCCGGTTGGTGGACGAATACAATCTGCACACCATATGCCAGAGCGGCAGCTGTCCCAATATGGGCGAGTGTTGGGGCGCCGGTACAGCCACTTTCATGATCCTGGGCAACACCTGCACCCGCTCCTGCTCTTTCTGTGCGGTGAAGACCGGCCGCCCGCCCGAGTACGACGAGGATGAACCGCGTCGCGTAGCTGAGGCCATCCGCCTCATGGAAGTGAAGCACGCCGTGATCACTTCTGTAAATCGCGACGAGCGAAAGGATCGCGGCTCCGAGATATGGTACCAGACCGTACGCGCCGTAAAGGAACAATGCCCCGATACCACCATTGAGACGCTCATTCCCGATGTGCGGGCTACCTGGTGGGCGCTGGAGCGCATGATCTCCGCCGGTCAGGAGGTCGTTTCACACAATATGGAGACGGTGAAGCGCCTGTACCGAAAAGTGCGCCCCCAGGCCAAGTACGATCGAAGCCTGGAACAGATCAAACGCACCAAGGAATACGGCAAACGGACCAAATCGGGCATTATGGTTGGCCTGGGCGAAACCAAAGCGGAAGTGTTCGAGATCATGGACGACCTGGTAGCCCACGGCTGCGATGTGCTTACCATCGGCCAGTATCTGCAGCCGACCAAGATGCACCTGGAAGTGGCCGAGTACATTCATCCCGACCTCTTCGCTGAATACAGGGAAGTGGGCCTGGCCAAAGGCTTTGACTACGTAGAAAGCGGCCCCCTGGTGCGCTCTTCCTATCATGCCGAAAGGCATATTTAGCCCGGATTCCCGTGAATAATGACGATAGATGGCTGCAAACACGCTTGTTTTCAACCACTTTTACCGGAAAAAAATGAAAAAGCCCGGCCGGAGTTCTCCGGCCGGGCTTTTTTTTCACGCTTGGGTTGTTTTCCGGCTCATCGCATCAGCACCACATCGCCCTTAAAAAATTCGGTTCGGCCGTCGAAGTACTCCACCGTGAGGTGGTAAACGTACACGCCGGCATTCATGGGCTTGCCGCGGTGTGTGCCGTCCCATCCGTGTGCCGGGTCGCGGCTGTTGGGTGGGAAGGGATTGTTCAGGGAGATCATGATTTCGCCCCAGCGGTCGAAGATCTGATACTCCAGTACCCGGGCTACCTTGGAGGGGTCGGCAAAGACGGTGTGGAAGTCGTTGTTGCCGTCGCCGTTCGGACTGAAGGCATTGGGTATGTATACGTACTGGCGGCGATCCACGATAACGGTGAGGGCATCGCGGGCCACGCAGCCCGAGCTGTCGATGAGGGTGAGGAAGTAGGTGGTGGTGAAGTCGGGATCGACCATATTGCTCAGGCAGGTGTCGCAATCTACCAGATCGGCCGGTTCCCACTGGATGGTCTCCAGCCGCCCGCTTTCATCGCTGATGACCCTGATCTCGATCGAATCGCCCAGCTCAATGCTTATGTTATCGTTGTAGTTGAAGGATGCCACAAACGGATCGGGCTCCTGAAGGGTCACTTCCTCTTCGTAGCGGCAACCGTTGACATCCTCGACGGCGACGGTATAATCGCCGGCCGGTAAGTTGGTGAAAATGGGTTCGTTGGTGAAGATACCGCCGTCGATGGTGTAGAGGTAGGGGCTGGTGCCGCCGTCCACGGATTGCACCACGATGGCGCCGGACTCATCGCCGGCACAGGGCGGATCCACCAGCTCCAGACTGCCGAGAACCGGTTGGGGTTCGACCAATACGGCGGTAGTGGAGTCCGGGCAGCCGTTTTGGTCCGTCGCGGTGACGGTATAGGTGCCGGCGGATAAGTTTTCTACCCCCGGCCCCGTGGCGCCGGTGCTCCAGGCATAAGTGAAGCCGCCGGAGCCGCCTGAGGCAGAGGCGGTGAGGAAGCCGTCGGAAGCGCCGAAGCAGCTGAGGTTGAAGGTGCCGTAATCCGAGGCAACAGTAGTGACCACCACCGGCTCGGGCTCGGTCAGCTCGGCATCGATGACCTGAGTTACATCGAAGGAATCGGTCACGAGGATCTGGTAGTTGCCTGCCGGCAGGCTGTCGATCTGAGCGACCTCACCGTTGCCGGGCAGGCTGCCGCTGCCCTGCAGGGCACCCCCCAGCTGCTGCCAGGTATAGCTGTAGGGCGGAGTGCCGACCAACATGGAAAAAGCGATCTGTCCGTTCGACTCCCCACCGCATCGGATGTCCACGGTAGACAGATCGAACTGCAGATTACAGGGATATACCACCAGGTCCAGATTGACGATGCTGTCACAGCCGGTGCTAGCCTGAAGCACAGTGGTATAAGAGCCGGTTTGGTCGTAGGAGTCGGGGCCGATATCAAAGGACTCCCCCTCGCAAATGGCGGCCTCCAGATCGGTGGTGTCAATGGGATTGACCGTCAGGTTTAGGGTGACCACGGAGTCGCAACCCGTCGTTTGCGCCGTCAGGGGTACCGTGTAGGTGCCGGCCATATCGAAGACCTGCGTGCCCACCGTGTACGTTTCATCGGCGCAAATGGCCTCATTGAGGATGGTCGTGACGGTGGGAATCACGGTAAGATCCAGGTTCACGACGCTGTCGCAACCGGTGCTTACCGCCGTGAGGACATCTGTGTACTGTCCACTCTGGCTATAGATTGAGGTGCCCACCGCAATCGAATCGCCTTCGCAGATCGTCTCGGTCAGGTCGGTCACTGCCGTCGGGATGACCGTGAGGTCGAGTGTAACGACCGAGTCGCAGCCGCTTGCTCCTGTAAGGGTTTCGGAGTAGTTGCCTGTAGTCGTGTAAGGCGTATTGCCGACCCGAACCGTGTCGCCCTCACAGATGGTTTCCATCAGATCGGTCTGGGGAATGGAAATGACAGTCAGATCGAGGTTGACGATGCTGTCGCAGCCGGTGCTTTGGGCGGTAAACATGTTCTGGTAAGTACCGGTGGTCGTGTAAGAGGAATCGCCAACAGCGAAAGCCTCTCCGTCGCAGATGGATTCGGTCAGATCGGTGACCAGCGGCTGGATGACGGTCAGGTCGAGATTGACGACCGAGTCGCAGCCTGTAGCTACCGACGTCAGGGTGTCGGCATAAAGGCCTGAAGTGGCGTAGTCCGAGGTGCCCACCGTAAAGGTGTCGCCCTCGCAGATCGACTCGGTCAGATCGGTCACCGGAATGGGGATAACGCTGAGGTCGAGGTTGACGATGCTGTCGCAGCCGTCGATGGCGATAAAATCATTTTGATAGGTGCCGGCCTGCGTATAGATCGAATCCCCGACGGTGAACGAATCGCCTTCGCAGATGGATTCCACCAGATTGGTCTCGATGAAGTCCGTGACATCCAGATCCAGATTAATGATGGAATCGCAGCCGTTGACGGTGGTCAACACGACAGTGTAGGAACCGGCCGTGGTAAAGCTGAACGTATCAATTTGATAAACGGATCCCGTGCAGATGCCCACATCCAGATCGGTGGTTTCCACAGGATTAACCGTCAGGTCCAGATTGACGATGGAGTCGCACCCATTGGCCGCTGTGAGGGTGTCGGAATACAGGCCGGTCATATCGTAGGTGCTGGAGCCTACCGTGAAGGTGGTGTCCGAGCAAATCGCTACAGTGAGGTCCGTGACGGGGACATTGAGGACGGTGAGATCCAGATTGATGATGGAATCGCAGCCGTTGGCCGCGGTCAGGGTATCGGAATACGCACCCGTAGCTGTATAGGGGTTGCCGGCCATGACAAACTCTTCCCCATCGCAAATGGTTCCGGTGAGGTCCGTGACGGGGACATTGAGGACGGTGAGATCCAGATTGATGATGGAATCGCAGCCGTTGGCCGCGGTCAGGGTATCGGAATACGCACCCGTAGCTGTATAGGGGTTGCCGGCCATGACAAAGCTCTCTCCGTCACAGATGGATTCCGTCAGATTCGTCTCCGGAACATTGAGTACCGTGAGATCCAAATTGACCACACTGTCGCAGCCGGTCGTCTGATCAGACAAGACCACCTCGTAGATGCCGGAAGCACTGAAATCGTTGCCACTCACCGTGAAGCTTTCTC
The DNA here is from genome assembly GCA_020528935.1 of Saprospiraceae bacterium. Classification (GTDB taxonomy): domain Bacteria; phylum Bacteroidota; class Bacteroidia; order Chitinophagales; family Saprospiraceae; genus JAJDFU01. Next base: position 13,172 of record JAJDFU010000554.1, read on the forward strand.
CGTCGCAGATGGATTCCACCAGATTGGTGGTGTCGTTGTTCACCACGGTCAGGTCCAGGGTGAAGACGCTGTCGCAGCCCTGGCTGGTGAGGTAAGGGAGGTCGTAGATGCCGGTAGCGTTATAGTCGTTGCCATCCACGGTGAACGGCAGGTCGCCTTCGCATATGCTGGTCACCAGGGTGTCGGTGAGCACATCGCGTACCGTGAGGTTGAGCGTGACAATGGAGTCGCAGCCCAGCAGGTCGGTTTGGAGCGTGTCCACATACGTGCCGGTGGAATTGTACACCGAACTGCCTACTGTATAGGTGAGGCCCGTACAGATCTGAATGTTGAGCGTGGTATCCACGTCGGGCACAACTGTCAGGTCCAGGTTGACGATAGAGTCGCAGCCGCTGGCTGCCGTGAGGGTGTCGGAGTACTGACCGGTCGCGGAGTAGGGGCCTACGGCGCCGTCCACGAACGAATCCCCGTCGCAAATGGAGACGCTCAGGTCGGTGACGGGAATGGGCAGCACGGTCAGATCGAGAATGATAATGCTGTCGCATCCCAGGGCGGAGACCAGGGTGTCGGTCCAAATGCCCATGGTATCGGCTTGCAGGTTACCCACCGGGAAGGAATCCCCATCGCAGATGGTGCCGTTGATGTTTTCGGTGATGGTGTTGAGCACTTGCAGGTCCAGGTTGACGATGGAGTCGCAACCATTGGCTGCAGTGAGTATTTCCTGGTACGTTCCCGCCACGGTGTAGGCATTGCCACCGACCACAACACTGTCGCCCTGACAGATCTCTTCCTGCAAATCGGTGACGGGCACGGGCAATTCGGTGAGGTCAAGTATGACCAAACTGTCACAGCCGATGGCCGAGGTCAGGGTGTCGATGTATACCCCGGTAGAATCGAAGGTTTGTCCGTTGAAATTCAGGGTCTCTCCTTCGCAAATGGTTTCCACAAAGGTAGTATCCACAGTGCCGAGTACCGTGAGGTTGAGGGTAATGATGGAGTCGCAGCCATTGGCCGCCGGCGTGGTCTCCGTGTAGGTTCCGGTAGCGTCGTAAGGCACTCCGGCAATGGACACCGATTCCCCTTCACAGACGACGGTATCAATGGTGGTGGCCGGAGAGTCCACCGTGAGGAAAAGGGTAACCGCGCTGTCGCAGCCCCCCGCACCGATCAGATTGGCCGAGTAGGTGCCGGACTGATCGTAAAAGGCGCCGCCCAGATCGAAGATCTCACCGCGGCAGATGGTGGTGTCGACGGTGACCGTGGAGGGGGAAAATACATCCAGGGTCACGATCACCGTACTGTCGCAGCCCCGGTTGGTGGTCAGGTCGAATTGATACAGGCCGGTGGAGTCGAGCAATTGCCCGCCGTAAATCACAAACTGGCCCTCGCAGATCTCCTCGTTAAACACTTCGGTGGGAGCCGGATTGCCGATCACGTTCAGGTTGATGATGCTATCACAGCCGGTGGAGGCCGTGAGCGTGATATCGTATATGGCGGGGTCGTAGAGAATGACGACCACCTCTACGAACTCGCCCGGGCAGACATTCTCCACGAGATCGAACTCTATGGGGGGGATTTCGGTACACGTGAGTTCAACATTCTGGAGGAAGACGGCAGCACCGGTATAGAGGAA
>JAJDFU010000205.1:0-23778 GCA_020528935.1 Saprospiraceae bacterium
ACCCGCGTAGGACGCAAACTGGACGACGACGGCAAGCTGGTGCGCTATTCCAAAAAATCCGGAGAAATCATTAAGTGATGAGTTATTCACCACGTTTGAAAAAGAAATACCGCGAGGAGGTCGTTCCTGCACTTATGGAAGAGTTTCAGTACCAATCCATTATGCAGGTACCCAGGCTCGAAAAGATCTGCCTGAACCAAGGCGTAGGCGATGCCACACAGGATAAGAAACTGGTGGACAATGCAATTGAAGAGATGAGTATGATCGCCGGCCAGCGGGCCGTGCCCACGCGAGCCAAAAAGTCGGTTTCGAACTTCAAGCTGCGCGAAGGCATGACGATAGGCGTGCGCGTGACCCTGCGCAATGAGCGCATGTACGAGTTTATGGATCGCCTGGTGACGGTGGCTCTGCCGAGGGTGCGCGACTTTCGCGGCATCAACGACAAGAGCTTCGACGGCCGGGGCAATTACTCCCTGGGCATCACTGAGCAGATCATATTTCCCGAGATCGACCTGGATAAAGTGAGCGGCATCACCGGCATGGATATCACTTTTGTGACGACGGCCAAGACGGATGCCGAAGCGCTTTCCCTGCTCAAACGCATGGGAATGCCGTTCAAGAACCAAACGAATTAATTCGAGAATTTTCGATACGATATGGCTAAGAAATCTATCATAGCACGAGAAGAAAAGCGCGAACGCCTGGTAGCGAAGTACGCCGAGCTGCGCAAGCAGCTCAAGAAGGAGGGACGCTGGGAAGAACTGGACAAGTTGCCCCGCAACTCCAACCCCATTCGCCTGCACAACCGCTGCAAGCTGACGGGGCGTCCGAAGGGCTACATGCGCAAATTTGGCCTGTGCCGGGTCAAATTCCGCGAAATGGCACTGGATGGGAAGATTCCCGGCGTGACCAAAGCCAGTTGGTAAGCGCGCGTTTTGTTTCACCGCCGGGCAGGTTCCTTTCGGGAAAACCGTTCGGCGCAACTTCAGATCATGGCTGTAACAGACCCCATAGCGGATTACCTCACGCGCCTGCGCAACGCTCAGCAGGCCGGTCACCGCATTGTAGAGATTCCGTCTTCCAACCTCAAGCGCCGGATAACGGAGATCCTGTACGAACAGGGATTCATCTACCGCTACACCTTTGAAGAGGAAGGCGGCAAGGGCAAGCAAGGGCTGATCAAGATCGCCCCGAAATACGACCCCGCTACGCGCCAGCCGGTCATTCGCAAAATGGGTCGCATAAGCCGGCCCGGATTGCGCAAATACGCCAAGGCCAACGAGATCCCGCGCGTGATCAACGGCCTGGGGATCGCGATCGTTTCCACTTCCCGGGGCGTGATGACCGACAAACAGGCCCGCGCGGCCAATGTGGGTGGCGAAGTGCTTTGTTACGTCTATTAAACCAGCTCAAAACCAACAACCATGTCCCGAATAGGAAATGCCCCCATTCAACTGCCGGATAAGGTAGAGGTTTCGGTAAGCAAGAGCAACCTGGTGACCGTCAAGGGACCCAAGGGCGAGCTGAAGCAGCAGATCGATCCGGACCTGACGGTAGAGGTCCAGGACGGCGTTCTGGAGGTCAAGCGGCCTACCGAGCAGCAGCGCCACCGGGCCATGCACGGTCTGTACCGCTCGCTCATCAACAATATGGTGATCGGGGTCACGGAGGGCTTCGTCAAGGAGTTGGAGTTGGTAGGCGTAGGTTATCGCGCGTCCAACACCGGCCAGTTGCTGGAGCTTACGCTGGGGTACTCGCACCCCATCATGTTCGCCCTGCCGCAAGAGGTGAAGGTGAGTACCGTCACGGAAAAGGGCAAAAACCCCATTGTGCGCCTGGAGAGCATCGACAAGCAGCTGCTGGGGCAGGTGGCGGCAAAAATTCGGAATTTCCGCAAGCCCGAGCCCTACAAGGGCAAAGGGGTGCGCTTTGTGGGCGAGCAAATTCGCCGCAAAGCCGGGAAGACCGCAGCCAAGTAATTGAATGTGCTGTAGCCGGGGCTTACCGGCATTTCATAGGGGTTTTGGGATTGCCCCCCGGAGCGGGGTCATTCACTAAGGCCAAAAAAGAACGAGAGTCATGCAGTTCAGCAAAGCCAAACGAAGAAGGCGGATCCACTGGCGGGTGCGCAAAAAGGTACGGGGCACGCCCCAGCGGCCGCGCCTCAACGTGTACCGCAGCAACAAGTACATCTACTGTCAGCTCATTGACGACCTGAGCGGGCACACCCTGGTGTCGGCTTCTTCCCGCGAAGACGCCGTGGCCAATAGCGGCACCAAGACCGAACAGGCCAAGGCCGTAGGTAAGCTGCTGGCTGAACGGGCCAAGGAAGCCCAGATCGAATCCGTGGTTTTTGACCGGGGCGGATACCTGTACCACGGCCGCGTAAAAGCCCTGTCCGAGGCCGCCCGCGAAGGAGGCCTGAAATTTTAAATTCTGACAACTCGCATTTGTAATGGCAAAGAAAGATTCCAGCAATAAGCGCATCAAACCCTCGGAAACCGAGCTCAAGGAAAAGCTCGTCGCGCTGAATCGCGTGGCCAAGGTGACCAAGGGGGGGCGCACATTCAGCTTTGCGGCCATCGTAGTGGTGGGCGATCAAAACGGCAAGGTCGGACACGGCCTGGGCAAGGCCCGCGACGTATCCGAAGCCATCGCCAAAGCGGCCGACGACGCCAAGAAAAACCTCATCGAGGTGCCCATTCACAAAGGTACTATCCCCCACGAGCAACGGGGAAAGTACGGAGCCGGCAAAGTGCTGATCAAGCCCGCGGCCGACGGTACAGGAGTCATTGCCGGCGGAGCTATGCGCGCCGTGCTCGAGTTTGCGGGCATCCACAACGTACTGGCCAAATCCATGGGATCCTCAAATCCGCACAATGTGATCAAGGCTACCATCGACGCGCTCTCCAAGCTGCGCAGCCCCATGGATGTGGCCAAGCAGCGCCGGATCTCCATGGAGAAATTGTTTAACGGATAATGCCCCGCGGGGCTTTTGAACAGAACTTCAAACGAAGAAGCCATGGGTAAGATCAAGATCACCCAAGTAAAGAGCGCCATCGATCGCCCCAAGAAGCAGAAAGAGACGATCAAGGCCCTGGGCCTGAAAAAGGTCAACCAATCGGTGGTTCTCGAAGCTACGCCCCAAGTGCTGGGCATGGTCGAAAAGGTGAATCACCTGGTGACTGTGGAGGAGGCTTAAAAAGCCTGGCCCGCTCCCGTAATAATTCATAACTTGCAGTTCGCGCAAATTATACCGAAATGAAACTAAACGCGTTAAAACCGGCCAAAGGATCTGTGCGCAAGCGCAAGCGCATCGCTCGTGGGCAGGGCTCCGGCCATGGGGGTACGGCTACGCGTGGCCACAAGGGCGCCAAGTCGCGCTCCGGCTACAAGATCAAGCGCCACTTCGAAGGCGGCCAGATGCCCCTGCAGATGCGCCTGCCCAAAGTGGGCTTCAACAACCCCAACCGCAAGCCCTACGTACCCATCAATCTGGATCGCCTTCAGGCCATATCCGAGAAGTACCAGATCGAGGCGGTAAGCCCCGAAAAACTGGTGGAGCTGCGCATCGTGCGCAAAAACGACAAGATAAAAATCCTGGGCTCCGGCGAGCTGAATGTCAAACTAGAGGTGAACGCCCACGCCTGCTCGGCTTCTGCCAAAGAGGCAATTGAAAAGGCTGGCGGAAGCATAAACTTGGTCTAACACGCAGGAGGAATGAAGAACTTTATCAATACGCTCAAGAACATCTGGAAGATCAAGGAACTGCGCAATCGCATTCTCTTCACCTTGGGCATGCTGTTTGTGTATCGCTTTGGTTCGTACGTAGTGCTGCCCGGCGTAATGCCTGAAGTTCTGAAAAACGCCTCCAGCTCCGGCAGTCCCAACGACCTGTTGGGCCTGATCAATGTATTTACCGGCGGCGCCTTTCAGAATGCCGCGGTTTTTGCTCTGGGTATCATGCCCTATATCACCGCCTCCATTATCATTCAGCTGCTCGGTTTTGCCGTGCCCTACTTCCAGCGCCTTCAGCAAAAGGAAGGGGAGTCGGGCCGGAAGAAGCTGAACCAGATCACCCGCCTGCTCACCGTAGCGATCGTGCTGGTGCAGGGCGGCGGATACCTGACCTACATCAACAGCCAGGGAGCCATACACCCGGACATCCCCATGGGCATCTTCTGGGTGTCCAATATCATAATCCTGGCCACGGGTACCATTTTTGCCATGTGGCTGGGCGAGCGCATTACCGACCGCGGGATTGGAAACGGAGTTTCCCTGCTCATCACCGTGGGCATCATAGCCACCCTGCCTCAGGCTCTGGTCTTCGAACTGCAGTCGCAGCTCAACAACAACGGCCCGCTCATCTTTGTACTCGAACTGGCTGCACTCTTCCTGGTCGTGATGGCTACCGTGCTCATCGTACAGGGCGTGCGCCGCATACCCATACAGTTTGCCAAACGCATGGTAGGCCGGGGCGGATCCAACATTCCGGCCGCCGGTGTGCGTGATTACATTCCCCTCAAGGTCAATGCCGCCGGGGTAATGCCTATCATCTTCGCTCAGGCGCTCATGTTCCTGCCGGCTACGGTCGCTCAATTCGTCGGAGGAGAGGAAATGCAGGCTTCCGGTGTACTGCGCGCCCTCAACGATTTCACCTCGGCGCCCTACAACATCATCTACTTCATTCTGGTCGTTCTGTTCACTTATGTGTACACGGCCCTCTTGGTAAACCCCCAGCAGTACGCCGAATACCTGAAGCGCCAGAATGCCTTTATTCCCGGTGTTAAACCCGGCAAACCCACGGCGGATTTCATCGATGCGGTCACTACGCGCATCACCTTGCCCGGCTCGGTTTTTCTGGGTTTGATCGCTATCCTGCCGGCTTTCGCCGCAGCGGCCGGCGTCAATATCAACCTGGCGATGTTCTTTGGCGGCACCTCGCTGCTGATCCTCGTGGCCGTGGTGCTGGACACCCTGCAGCAGATCGAAAGCCACCTGCTGATGCGCCGGTACGACGGTCTGGTCAAATCGGGGCGCATTCAGGGCCGAAGCCGGGTACAGGGTATCGGGGCAAACGTCTGACCGGTTTTTTTGACTCTCCCATGCAACGATTCCGGGAGCCTATTTGTAGAATAATCATGGCCCGCCGTCCGCAGTGATGGCGGGCCATACAGATTTACACCTCAATATGATCTATTACAAGACCGACGAAGAAATCGAATTGATCCGTCAGAGCTGCCTGCTGGTATGCGACGCCCTGGCACGCGTGGCCGAAATGCTGCGCCCCGGCATCAGTGGTGCGGAAATAGACCGGGCCGCAGAAGAACTCATTCGCGACCACGGGGCCGAACCGGCCTTTAAGGGCTACCGCGGATTTCCGGCTACCCTTTGCGTGTCTGTGAACGAACAGGTCGTACACGGAATACCCACGGAAACGCAAGTCTTTCAGGAGGGTGATCTGGTGTCGATCGACTGCGGGGTATACATGAACGGCTTTCACGGCGATTCGGCCTACACCTTCCCGATCGGCGAAGTGTCCGGCGAACTGATGACCCTGTGCCGCGCTACCCAGACTTCCCTGTACAAAGGCCTGGACCAGGTGCGCGCGGGCAACCGGCTGGGCGATATCAGTCATGCGATCCAGCACTATATCGAGAAAGAGCGCGGTTACAGCATCGTGCGCGAGTTGGTCGGGCACGGCATCGGCAAAGAACTGCACGAGGCCCCCGAAGTACCCAATTACGGCAAGCGCGGCCGGGGTCCCAAGCTGCAGCCCGGGCTGGTCATCGCCGTGGAGCCCATGGTCAACCTCGGCCGCAAGGACGTGCGGACGGCCCGCGACAACTGGACGGTCATCGCCAAGGACCGCAAGCCTTCGGCGCATTACGAACACTCCGTAGCCGTACAGGAGGAAGGCGGCCCCGACATCCTCTCCGATCATCAACCCATTGAAGAGGCCATACGCAAAAACGCCAATGTAAGCGTGGTCGAGCCCTTTGAAGCGGTAGCCTGAAGACCGACTTTTGGGCGGTAGAGCCTAGGGCAATTGAATAGTTTTCCTTAACTTTGCACCTCGAATTTTGATCTATGTCGAAAAAGAACCTGATCAAGCAAGACGGTATCATTGAAGAGGCCCTGTCGAATGCCATGTTTCGGGTGCGTTTGGAGAACGACCACGAGATTCTGGCGACGATTTCGGGGAAAATGCGCATGAATTACATACGCATCCTTCCGGGCGACAAGGTCGCCGTGGAAATGTCTCCCTACGACCTGACCCGTGGCCGAATCACTTACCGCTACAAATAAGGAAACTCATGAAAGTCAGAGCATCTGTGAAGAAGCGTTCGGCCGACTGCAAAATCGTCCGTCGAAAAGGCAAAGTGTACATCATCAACAAGAAAAACCCCAAGCTGAAACAGCGCCAGGGGTAAACTGAACCAGAAAGGATATGGCACGTATAGCAGGCGTAGACCTACCTCGCAACAAAAGGGGCGCAATCAGCCTCACCTACATCTACGGTATCGGACCCTCCCGGGCCCGGGAAATCCTGGAAAGGGCCGGGATTGACGAAAACATCAAGGTAGAGGATTGGTCGGATGAAAATATCCGTTCCATCTCCGGGATCATTACCGATGAATACACCGTGGAGGGTGAGTTGCGCTCCGAGGTGCAAATGAACATCAAGCGCTTGATGGACATCGCCTGCGTCCGCGGGTTGCGCCACCGGAAAGGCTTGCCGGTGCGCGGGCAACGCACCCGGACCAATGCCCGTACGCGCAAGGGTAAGCGAAAGACGGTGGCCAATAAGAAGAAGGCCGTTAAGTAATGCGCGGGATGTCCCGTATCTCCTGGTGATTTCACAATGAGCAAACATGGCTAAGGCAACAGCAAAAAAAGGGAAGAAAAAAGGCATGCGCGTGGAGCCGGAAGGCTACGCATATGTCAAGGCTTCCTTCAACAACATCATCGTATCGATCACGAACAAGCAAGGGCAGGTGATCTCCTGGTCTTCCGCCGGTAAATCGGGCTTTCGGGGGTCCAAAAAGAATACGCCCTACGCCGCACAGGTCGCTGCTTCGGAAGCGGCCAAGGTGGCCTATGAAAGCGGCTTGCGCACGGTGGAGGTTTTTGTAAAAGGCCCCGGCTCCGGCCGCGAAGCCGCCATTCGGGCCATTGATGTATCGGGCATCAAAGTATCCAAGATCAAGGATGTGACCCCTGTGCCGCACAACGGATGCCGGCCGCCCAAGCGCCGTCGCGTTTAAGCAGCAGGCTTTTATCGAACATTCAGACACGACTATTCATCATGGCGAGATATACAGGTCCCAAGACTAAAAAGGCAAGAGCTTTTGGCGAAGCGATTTACGGCTACGACAAGTACTTCGAGCGGCGTAAATACAGCCCCGGCCAGCACGGCAATACCCGCCGCCGGCGGCAGAAGAGCGAGTACGCCATGCAGCTCATGGAGAAGCAGAAGATCAAGTACACCTACGGCTTGCTGGAGCGCCAGTTTCGCAACCTCTTCGACAAGGCCAACCGCAAAAAGGGGATTACCGGTGAGGTATTGCTTCAAATGCTGGAGGCTCGCCTGGACAATACCGTGTTCCGCCTCGGCATCGCCCCCACGCGCCGTGCCGCCCGCCAGCTGGTTTCGCACAAACACATCCTGGTGAACGGCATAGTGACCAATATACCCTCGGCGGAATTGCGCCCCGGCGATATCGTTTCGGTGCGCGGCCGCTCAAGGGGTATGGAAGCCATTCGGGAGAGCATTCAGGGTAAATCCGACATCCGCATGTTCCCCTGGCTGGAGTTCAATCCCGACAAAATGGAAGGGGTGTTCATTCAATATCCCGAGCGCGACCAGATCCCTGAGAAAGTGAACGAACAGCTGGTTGTGGAACTGTACTCGAAATAGGCAGAATATGCCAGCCAACTGCGACAGCAGTTGTGTTCCCGGACGATTTGGAAGGGTTTCTGTACGGGAAACCCGTTCTTCGTTGGCGCCTCGGCGGCCATTCTTTCCCATCAAATGCAAGAAAAGCGTATGAGCATACTCAATTTTCAGAAGCCGGATAAGATCGTCATGCAAAAAGCCAACGACTTCGAAGGGCTTTTTGAGTTCAAACCCCTGGAACCCGGCTTCGGCCAAACCATCGGCAATTCGCTTCGCCGCATCCTGCTGAGCTCTCTGGAGGGCTTTGCCATCTCCGCCGTGCGCATCGCCGGCGTAGAGCACGAGTTCGCCACTATTCGCGGCGTAGTGGAAGACGTCGTGGAGATCGTACTCAACCTCAAGCAGATCCGGCTCAAACAGCTCATCGCCGACAACGAGCTGCAAAGCGAAAAGATATATCTCACGGTGACCGGCAAAGACGAGTTTCGCGCCGGCGATATTGAGGAGCACACCAATGTGTTCAAGATCATGAACCCGGATCTGCTCATTTGCTCCATGGAACCCTCCGTCAATCTGGAGATGGAATTGACGGTAACCAAGGGACGCGGTTATGTGCCGGCCGATGAGAACCTGCCGAAGGACGCTCCCATCGGCGTGATCCCGGTCGATGCCATTTATACGCCCATCAAGAATGTGGCCTACCGCATTGAGAATACGCGCGTAGGGCAGCGCACCGACTACGAAAAGCTCTCCATCGAGGTGAAAACCGACGGCACCATCCACCCGGAAGAAGCCATAAAGGAGGCCTCGCGCATTCTGATCCAGCATCTCATGCTGATCACCGATGAGAACATTACCTTCAACGATGCGGCCACCAGCAAGGACGACATCGTGGATGAGCACATCCTGCACATGCGCAAGCTGCTCAAGACCTCACTGGAGGATCTGGACCTGTCGGTGCGGGCGTACAACTGCCTCAAGGCAGCCAAGATCAATACCCTGGCCGAACTGGTACAGTACGATACCCACGAGCTGCTCAAGTTCCGCAACTTCGGTAAAAAGTCGCTGGTAGAGATCGAAGAGTTGCTTCAGGACAAAGGACTCACCTTCGGCATGGACCTGAGCAAGTACAAGCTGGAAGAAGAATAAGCGGGCCATTCATCATTTGAAAAAAAAGCAATAACCGGTCGCCGCGCACCAAACCGGCCTGCCTGCGGCCCAGAGCGGAGACGGTGTTGCGAAGATAAACGCTAACGAAATGAGACACGGAAAGCGATTCAACCATCTGAGCCGCAAGGCCGGCCATCGCCGGGCAGTGCTCCGAAACCTGAGCATCGCGCTGATCGAACACAAGCGCATCAATACGACCCTGGCCAAGGCCAAGGCGCTGCGCACCTACATCGAGCCGCTGGTCACCAAAGCCAAGAATAACAATACGCATTCCCGGCGGGTCGTGTTCAGCTACCTGCAGAACAAGGGCGCCGTCAAAGAACTCTTCGGACCGGTAGCTGAAAAAGTGGGCGATCGCCCGGGCGGTTATGTGCGCGTGATACGCACCGGCTTTCGCCAAAGCGACGGGGCCGAGATGGCCATGATCGAATTCGTGGACTTCAACGACATCTACAGCACGGCCAAAGACGGCAAGTCCCGCAGCGGACGCCGCCGCCGGCGTCGCCGCGGAAAGAGCGGAAGTGGCGGCGGAGGATCGGCCGAGTCGAAAGCCGCCGCTGCTGCCGCTGCATCCAAAGCAGCGGAGGAAGAAGAATAGCGAGACTGCGACTTGCAGATGGCGAAGAAAAGAAATGGCGATGCGCTCTGTGGAGGCATCGCCATTTCCGTGAATTGTCCAGGCTTTTCTATTTTTAGGCAAATCGAAGGCATATATGGGTGATACACAAGCCGGCCAGGCACTGCTCCTCTTGGAAGACGGAACCCTGTATCGCGGCAAGGCAGCCGGCAAGATCGGGACTACCACCGGAGAGATCTGCTTTAATACCGGGATGACCGGATACCAGGAAGTATTTACCGATCCCTCCTATTTTGGCCAGATCCTGGTGACCACCAATGCGCACATTGGCAACTACGGCGCCAAAGATGCCGAGGTGGAATCCGAAGGCATAAAGATCGCTGGTCTGGTATGCAAGAACTTCACCGTGCCCTACTCCAGGAAGGTGGCTGATGAGTCTGTCCAGTCGTACTTCGAGTCTGAAAACCTGGTGGGCATATCCGATCTGGACACCCGCGCCATTGTGCGCCACATCCGCGATAAAGGCGCCATGAACGCCATCATTTCCTCGGAGGTCCCGGACGAAAAAGAGCTGAAAAAAATGCTCAAGAAGGTGCCCTCCATGGAAGGACTGGAGCTGGCTTCCCGGGTGAGCACCTCCGAGCCCTATACGGTGGGCGATCCTTCAGCTACCTACCGCATTGCGGTGCTGGATCTGGGGGTCAAGAAGAACATTCTCCGCTGCTTTGCCGAGCGCCAATGCTACCTCAAGGTCTTTCCCGCCAAAACGCCCATCAGCGAACTGGAAGCTTTCGAGCCCGACGGCTACTTTTTGTCCAATGGCCCGGGCGATCCGGCGCCGATGGATTACGCCGTGGCGACCACCCGGGCCATATTGGAGCGGGAGCAGCCCCTCTTTGGCATTTGCCTGGGCCATCAGATCCTGGCCTTGGCGCTTGGCATTCCCACCTACAAGATGCATCACGGCCACCGGGGTATCAACCACCCGGTGATCAATACCCGGACCGGACGCGGCGAGATCACCAGCCAGAACCACGGCTTCGGGGTGAGCCCGGAAGCCATACAGGCACATGCTGACAAGGTGGAAGTGACCCACATCAACCTCAACGATCAGACGGTGGAGGGCCTCAGCGTGATCGGCAAGCCGGCCTTTTCGGTGCAGTATCACCCCGAGTCCTCGCCGGGCCCCCACGATTCGCGCTACCTCTTCGACGAATTCATCGCCCTCATGGCCACCCAAAAGACAGGCGTGACGGCTTAAACACCTAAATCCAAACCCAATGAGTACCATTTTGGACATTCGCGCCCGGGAAATCCTCGACTCCCGCGGCAATCCCACTATCGAGGTAGAGGTCCTGACCGATTCGGGCTATTTCGGCCGCGCCGCCGTGCCTTCCGGGGCGTCGACCGGCAAACACGAAGCCGTAGAATTGCGCGACGGGGACGACAAGCGCTTCCTGGGCAAAGGCGTATTGCAGGCCTGCAAGAACGTGGAGGAGGTGCTGCGCGAAGAACTCATCGGCGTGGATGCTACCGAACAGGTGTATATCGACAACCTCATGCGCGAGCTGGACGGCACCCCCAACAAGGGCAAGCTGGGTGCCAACGCTATCCTGGGCGTATCCCTGGCCTGTGCCAAGGCCGGCGCCGAAGCTGCCGGCCTGCCCCTGTACCGTTACCTGGGCGGGGTAAACGCGCACGTGCTGCCCGTGCCCATGATGAACATCCTCAACGGAGGCTCCCACGCCGACAACTCCATCGATTTTCAGGAGTTCATGATCATGCCCGTAGGAGCGGATTTCTTCTCCGAAGGCCTGCGCATGGGTGTGGAGGTATTTCACCACCTCAAAACGGTGCTCAAGGAAAAGGGCTACTCCACCAATGTGGGCGACGAAGGCGGTTTTGCGCCCAACCTGAAGTCCAACGACGAAGCCATTGAAACGGTGCTCATGGCCATTGAGCAGGCCGGGTACCGGCCCGGCGAAGACATCATGATCGCGCTGGATGCCGCAGCTTCTGAGTTCTACCTGGAAGACGAGCAGGTGTACCACCTCAAAAAATCCTCCGGCGACAAGCTCAGCGCCGACGACCTGGTTTCGTACTGGGCGCAGTGGGTGGACAAATATCCCATTCTCTCCATCGAAGACGGGCTGTATGAAGATGACTGGGCCGGCTGGGCAAAACTCACCGAATCCCTGGGCGATCGCGTGCAGCTGGTAGGCGACGACCTCTTCGTGACCAATACCGAACGCCTGCAGCGGGGCATCGATGAAAATGTGGCCAATTCCATACTCATCAAGGTCAATCAGATCGGGACCCTGACCGAGACCGTGGATGCCGTACAGCTGGCTACCCGAAATGCCTATACCTCCGTGATCAGCCATCGCTCGGGCGAAACCGAGGACGTCACCATTGCGGATCTGGCCGTGGCGCTCAATACCGGCCAGATCAAAACCGGCTCGGCCTCCCGTTCCGATCGAATTGCCAAATACAATCAGCTGCTGCGCATAGAAGAAGAGCTGGCCGATTCCGGCGTGTATCCCGGGCGGGCCCTGCTCGGAAAGTAGGCGACGGGCCCTGCGCCGGGGATGCCATTTGCAAATCTGCCGGAAATCCCGGAATTTGCAAGGGAAACACTATTGTCGAATACAACGCTTGCCCCTATGCTGGCCAATACGCCTGTGAAAAAGCTCCTGGAGCACATTCCCGCCATCTTTCGCAACAAGTACTTCCTCTTCCTGGCCGCCTTTGCCATGTGGATGATCTTCGTAGACAAACACGATCTGATCACCCAGATCAAACTGCAGCGCACCGTAAACAAGCTGGAGGCCGATAAAGAGTTTTACGAAGAACAGATCGAGGTGGAAGAGGCCCGCCGGGCCGACCTGGAGGTGAATGCCGAAAAATACGCCCGCGAGCAGTACTTTATGAAAAAATCCAACGAGGACGTCTTCATTATTGTAAAAGAGTGAGCAAACGTTATTTTTGCAGGGCTGCCTGAATCAGGCCGCTCTCGCATTTCCTAACGCAACGCCAATAAGCTCATGTCTGTCCTCGTCAACGATCAGTCCAGGGTCATCGTCCAGGGCTTCACCGGAAAGGAAGGAACTTTTCACGCCACTCAAATGCTGGAATACGGCACTCAGGTAGTGGGAGGTGTAACGCCCGGAAAGGGCGGCCAAACCCACCTCGACAAGCCGGTTTTCAATACCGTCCAGGAGGCCGTGGATGAGGCCGGAGCAAATGTCTCCGTGATTTTTGTGCCGCCGCCTTTTGCCGCCGATGCCATCATGGAAGCTGCCGATGCCGGCATAGAGGTCATCATTTGCATTACCGAAGGCATTCCGGTGCAGGACATGATCCGGGCCAAAGCCTATCTGGAGGATCGCCCCGGTGTGCGCCTGGTCGGTCCCAACTGCCCGGGCGTGATCACCCCCGGCGCAGCCAAGTGTGGCATCATGCCGGGGTTCATCCACCGGCCCGGCCGCATCGGGATCGTTTCCCGCTCCGGCACCCTTACCTATGAGGCGGTGGATCAGGTGACCAAGGCCGGCATGGGGCAAAGCACCTGCATCGGCATAGGCGGCGACCCCATCGTGGGTACTACCACCAAGGAAGCCGTAGAATTGTTGATGAGCGATCCCGAGACCGATGGCATCATCATGATCGGCGAGATCGGAGGCGGCATGGAAGCCGAAGCGGCACAATATGTGAAAGAACACGGTACCAAACCGGTGGTGGGCTTTATCGCCGGCCAGACGGCACCCAAGGGACGAAAGATGGGGCATGCCGGCGCCATCATCGGCGGAAAGGACGATACGGCCGCTGCCAAAATGAAGATCATGGCCGACTGTGGCATTCACGTCGTGCAATCGCCCGCCAAAATCGGCGAGACGATGAAAGCTGCCCTCAACGGCAAAGCCGGATAAGGCCCCGCCACGGAAATCAGTACATTACGACCAGAAGAATAATGATCAGCAGCACGATCGCCCCCAGGGTGATGTAGAAGCCGCTGCTGTTGCGGTATTTGTTGAAGAGCAATTCCATGGCGTCCCGCCACTCCAGCCGCTTACCTACCGGCTCGTGCAGCATGACGAAGTACTTGGGCTCGCCCAGCCGGTGCTGATCGCCGTGCTTGTCCAGGATGAAAAACTGATTGTCCAGAAAGGCCAGGTCGAAGAGCTGGTTTTGCCCGCCCATGGACAGCATCATTTTGTTGGTACCTTCCAGGTGCCGCCACTCTCCGGTGGTGTAGTTGCCGTCTACCGAGCGAATGTATTCGCCGCCCACGTGGAAGAAATGCAGGATGGCCTGATGGAATTTCAGGTCGTCGCGAAACTCCAGCCAGGGCTTGTTCAGGAAAAAATGTTCTTCGCGCAGGTCTTCGCTCCAGGGACGCACCTTGGAAAGCATGGAGTCGATGTATTCGTCCATGGTCTCGGCCTCGGGCAGCTCAACGGTAAGCGCCTGGGAAACGCGATCCAGCATTCTGTTTTCCACGGGCTTCGGACTTTGTACTGTTTCAAGGATAAAACGACCCTTTTCAGTTGGCGGGTTATCCTTGAAACCGGATTAGGTCTTATTATCCTAAAACCGGTATGATCTCCTCAAACCATATAAAATTATACGGTTTTAGGGATAAAAGGGCATATTCCAGGCTGCATTTATCTCCAAACCGGTATGTCGGCGTGCAGGACAACCCGTAAAGGCTCCCGCAATACATCAAACCGGTCGGCCCGGGAACTTGCCCATAGGGTCGGAATCTCAATCGGTCTTCCAGGCGCTGCGTTTGCGGAAGTACTTGGGATGCACGAGGAGCAACCCGAAGGATTCGCAGTCCTCTTTGCTGCGTTTGGCATGGTGAGCACCGTGGGCGCGCAGAATGGCGCGGGAATAGGGGCTGTCCAGCTGGCGAAACCATTTGAACCGCTGGTGAATGTACACATCGTGGATGAGAAAGTAGATGAGGCCGTAGATGGAGATGCCTATGCCCACGAAGAGCAACCAGCGGTGGACCGTGGACAACCCGATGATGTAGGACAAGGCCGACGGGATGGCGAAGACCAAAAAAAAGAGATCGTTTCGCTCGAAAAAGCCGTCTTTTTCGTGATGTGGTTGATGGTGATCCTCGTGCCAGGACCACAGCCAGCCGTGCATGAGGTATTTGTGTGCGGCCCAGGCCACAAATTCCATAGCCAGAATGGTAAGCAAAACGATACCGATGTACAGGAGTACAATCATGGGATAACCCGTTTTTAACCGAAAAAACCGATCACGAGGAAGAATATCAGCTGCAAGATAAACAAGGCGGCTGCTACGTAGTTTGTTTCTGCCTCAACCTTTTTGTGGTACGCCAGCTGCAGGGGAAAGGCCACCGCCATCCAGCCCAGGTAGTTTTGGAGGGGGATCTCCTCGCCGGCCCAGCTCCAGAAGCCCTGCTGTACGGCCACCGGCTCGATCAGCACGTCCAGGCCCACCATGAGGAGGGCGCTCAAGAGCGCGCGCAGCCACCAGGCATGCCGCCCGCCGCTCAGAGCCTGCACCAGCATGGCACTGCTGTAGGTGACCAGGATCCAATTGATGCCGATAATGAGCGGAGTGCCGCCCGCCTTGGGGCCGAGTACGCTGCCGTAGGTGTACGAACCAAAGAGTAGGCCGGTCTGCACCCCCAGCCATTCGGCTCCGAAGCCGATCAGGTAGCAAAGCAACAGAAAAACGATGAAGCTGCGCCGCCAGGGCCGGTGAAAAGCCAGCACAATGGCCAGGGAAACCAATAGGTTGGCCGGGGTGAGCAAGATGAAGTCCGGGTGGATCGGCAGCAATATGCCGGTTATGCCTATGCTGTAGAAAAGGAGCAGCAGGCCGATGCCGATCCAGGGCGACCATCTCCTTTTGTTCAGTGGGTATGCGAGTTCCATAACGGTTTTAGCGTTGTAGAGGCGGGGGTAGCATCGGCCGGCGCCCCGTGCATGAGCTCGTCCACGATGCGGGCGGAGAGCAGGCACAGTGGAATACCGCCTCCGGGATGTACACTCCCCCCGCAAAAATACAAATCCCGGATGCGCCGGCTGAAGTTGGCATGGCGCAGGAAAGCCGCCATGCGGTTGTTGGAGCTGGTGCCGTACAAGGCGCCGAGATGGGAGCCGGTGCGCGACTCGATGCGCAGGGGGTCCAGGCTGTCTTCCTCCTCGATGAGGGGCTCAATGGGTCGGTCCAGCATGCGGCTCAGCTTGGCCAGGGTATTGCGCCGCACCTCCGCCTTGATAGCCTCCCAGTTCTGTCCGCTGTCGTACGGCACATTGACCATGACAAACCAATTTTCCCTGCCGGCAGGCGCATCGCCCGGGTCGGCCTTGCTGCTGATGTTGACGTACACCGTGGGGTCCGAGTACACGCGCCCGGCGGACAGCTCCTCAAATTCGCGGCGGTAATCTTCGGTGAAGAAGATGTTGTGCAGGTCCAGTTCCGGGAAAGATGCTCCCACCCCCCAGTAAAAGATGAGCGCAGAGGTAGACTTTTCCTGGCGCAGGATGCGTTCCGGATGCTTCTCCTCGGGCAGCAGCTTACGGTAGGTGAAAAACACGTCCATATTGCTGATGATGCGGTCGAAGGATCGGGGCTTCCCCTTCACCTGCAGGCCGCAGGCGCGCTTGTCCTTCACCAGGATGCGCTCTACAGGGCTGTCGAAGTGAAAGCGCACACCCAGGCGCAGGGCCAGTTCGTAAATGCTCTGGGGGATGCGGTACATGCCACCCCGCGGATAGTAGGCGCCGATGCCGTGTTCGAAATGCGGGATAATGGTCAGCAGGCCCGGCGCTTTGTAGGGGTTGGAGCCGTTGTAAGTAGCAAAGCGGTTGAAGAGCTGCACCAGTTTGGGGTGTTCCAGTTCCCGCTCGTGCACCTGGTGCATCGAGTGCATGAGGTCGTAGGAGGGCAGGGCCGACAGCGCGCGGAGTACCGAGCGGCTCAGCCAGGTATCGGCCCGGTGCAGCGATTTTTCCAGGAAGATGCGGCCGGTGCGTTCGTATTTTCGGCGGCCGCGTTCCGGGAGGGTCTGATGCCGCCGGGGGTCCACGCCAAGGTTACCTCTGGCCTCCCGCGCAACACGCCCGGCCTCGGCCCGGGCAGACAAGCGTGTGTCATCTGTCCAGAAGTAATGGCACACCACGTGCAGGCGATCGGAGGTAAAATGGGACTGGGCACCTTCGCCGGCCAGCCGGAACAACTCGTCCACATAATGCGGCATGGTGAAGAGCGAGGGGCCGGCGTCGAAGCGGAAGCCCCCCAGCTTCAGTTGGTTCAGTTTGCCGCCGGGTTGAGCCTGGGCTTCGTACACGGTGACCTCATGGCCGCGTACCGCCATGCGTACGGCAGCTGCCAGCCCGGCTATGCCCGAACCGACGATCCCGATGTGCAGCTTTTTTTCCATTGCGGTTTTAACAAGTGGAGCTCTTTTTGGTTGCGGCCGGTCGCGGGAACCCTTTGATCGGCTGCAGGGTTGTTTTCATTGAGTTTGTGTGACTGTCCTATCGCCTTGCCCACCGGCAGGGAGGAAAGTCCGGACAACGTAGAGCGCCACGCCATCTAACGGATGGGCTGCCGGGCTTCTCCGCGAAGCGAAGCAGACAGAAAGTGCCACAGAAACGACACAGCCGATGCTCCCTCGGGAGCAGGCAAAGGTGAAAACGTGCGGTAAGAGCGCACGTCGCCGGCGAGCAATCGCCGGCGAGGGTAAACCTCGTGGGTTGAAATGCCACGTACATCCTGTGCTTTCCCAGGAAAGGCCCGGTTGCTCGCCGGGCGGCTCCGGCCGGCAGGAGGGGTAGGCAGATGGACCCTGCCGGTGACGGCAGGGCTAGATAAATGATAGGAACCCGGCTGTCCGCGAGGAAAGCCGGGGCACAGAATCCGGCTTACAGGTTGCGCAGACTCCAAAAAAAAGCCGCTTCTCCGAAAGGAGAGGCGGCTTTACCCTTTGAGGGAAGTGCTGTTCGAAAGGGGTCAGTTATTCCCCAGGTCCTCAAACTGGAACATCAGCGAGAAGCGGAGCGTATTGTCCAGCGGATTGCGCTGATTCGTGCTCGGAATGAGGTAGGAAATATCGATGCCAACGATATTGTACTTCAGTCCGAGGCCCAGGGTGAAATACTTCCGGTTGCCCTTGAGGGCGTGTTCCAGGAAGTAGCCGGCGCGCACGGCAAAGAGCTGGTTGTACCAGTATTCGGCTCCGAAGGCGAAGTAGAACTCGCGCAGCTCTTCAGAGAAGCCGCCCGGCGCATCGGCCCAGGAATTGAGAATTCCGCTGATGGAGGACTGCTCGCGATAATCGGCTATGCCGTTGTTGTCTTCGTCGCAGGTATCCTCTCCGGGTTCCTGGCTCTCATTGATGCAGGGCGTAGGTGCCATCAGCTTGTTGATGTCGGTGGTAAAGGTCAGGCTGTTGTACTCGTCGAACTTCAGGGTGTAGCCCAGCCCCAGCGCGAAGTTGGCCGGCAGGAAATCCCGCACCGTAGAGCGGGTATAGGTGATCTTGGAGCCGATGTTGGTCAGGGCAAGGCCAACGGTGAGTTCCGAGTCCATGTTCTTTAGCGCAATAGGCGTTTGATAGGTCATCGTGATGTCGGCCGCGCCGGCAATGCCGGGCTCGAGGATCTCCCCGGTACCGGGCACCTCCTGCCCGGCGGCCAGGTTGGAGTAGATAAAGCGACCGCTCAGGGCTGCCGAGAAGTTTTCGCTCAGCTTCCGGGCATAAGCCAGCGAGATGGCAAATTCGTTGGGACGGCCATCGATGAGGAGCTGGCCGTTTTCGTCGGTAAACTGGATGCTGCCCAGCGAGAAAAAGCGCAGGTCAAAACCGAGGGCTTGCTGATCGTCGAAGCGGTAGAAACCGCTGAGGTAGGCCAGATACACATCACTCAGGCCCAGGGAGCGCAGCCAGGGCGTATAGGTCGCCGAAATGCCCAGCTTCTCTTCGGCAAAGGCCAGGGAAGAAGCGTTGAAGTGCATGGCGTTGGCATCCGGAGAGAGCGCTACGCCGGCGTCGCCCATTCCGCCGGAACGGGCATTGGGCGTGATGCGCAGGAAGGGCACCGCTGTGGTCACGGCATTGTTGCAGGGCTGACCGGCAGGATCTACAAAATTCCCGTCGCTATCCTGCGTACAAGGCTGAGCCAGCAGGCTGGTCTGTACTGCCAGCAGGGCCATGACGCTCCACAAGTAAGGTAGCAGTCGTTTCATGAGACGTATTCTAATTCAGTTGATTTTGCGAAAGTCAAAGATAGTATTCTGTCCCGCATTTAGGCGTTTGCCCGAGTTTGCGTTACCGTTTACTAATACGAATTTAGCGCTTGCTTATTTTTGGCTGTTAAAATTTTTAACAACTTCTCATTTCAGAATCACCAGTTTCTGGAAGTCGCTTTCGCCCGTCAGGGTCGTATTGCCCGTGTTGGCCGTGCGCACACTCACCCGGTAGAGGTAGACGCCACGGGCCAGCTGATCGCCGTAATCGTCGCGGCCGTCCCATTCGATGCAGTTGTCCAGCCGGATCGCCCCGTCGGTCAGCAGGCGCTGTTCCAGGGTTTTGACGAGCCGCCCGCTCACGGTGTAGATCTGTACGAGCACGTCAATTTCCTGCCCGGGCATATTGTGGTCGAACTGAAAGCAGGTTCGATCCGTAAAGGGGTTGGGGTAGTTGAGCACCTTTTCCAGGGCAATGCTGGCGTCCTCAGCCACGACGAACTCGGTGTAGCCCGTACCGGAATTGTTGGCGACATCCCAGGCCTTCACGCGTACGGAATGCCGGCCGGCCGGAAGGCGACTGAGCGGATAGCGCACTTCGCCCCGGGTGAAGTCGTCCAGTTCGGCCTCGTAAAAATCGTTGAGTACCAGGATGTTCTGATTGTCCTCGTTGAGTACGGCCTCCAGGTCGTGACCGATGGTGTTGCCGGCGATATTGATGCCGACGTCGTCCTGCAGCTTGACGAGCAGGACCGGCTCCGGCCCGGTGATCCCCCCGAAAACGAAGTCCTCCGTATTGACGAAAACATCAACCGCCGGCGGCTGCTGATCGGAAATGCCGTTGGGATCACTTCCGCCCAGGATGAAGTCCTCGAAAGCCCCGGCGGCATCCGTATTGCGGTCTTCATGCCTGGCGTAATAGATGACGCGGCCGTTGCCAAATTCGAAGTTGATGTCCTTGGGCAAGACGAAGGTGGCGTCAAAGCGGCCGTTCTGCACGCTGGCGCGGCCCTTGAACACGGCATTCTTTTGCAGCTGATAATCGAGCACCGGACTGCCGGAGTCCTGGCCCAGCGTTTGCAGGGTCACGGGTTTGTCCAGCACCTGGATATTCACTTCGCCGTTAAAATTGCCGAGCAACTGCCCGGCCGTGCCGATCACTTCGCCTTCGATCGTGACCTTCTGCAGGGCCCGAACGGTATCGGGCTGCCCGCTGCTCACCGCTTCGCCGTTGAGGCGGGCAGTGCGTATCTGGTATTCGGGATAGGCCAGCATTTGGGCCGGATCGCCGAATACGGCAAATTTGCGGGAATTCTCGATCAGGGGGGTGTTGCCGACGCCCCGGTTCTTGGCCCGGCGCAGAACCTCGCCCAGCGGGTAGTAGTTGCCCTGTGCGTCCTGTCGGAATAATTCCTCCAGGGTGCGTTCGGTAAGGGTTTCATTCCGGGAAAGAAAAACGTCGCGCACCGTGCTGAACAGGGCAACGCCTCCTCCGGAGGGATTCAGCAGGATCTCTTCGCCCGCCGTTACTTCAAAGGGGTCGTCGTAGCCCGTAAACGAACAGGTGGCCGTAACAAAAAGCGACAATTTGTCCAGGTTGTCCCAACCCACCACATCGGATTTGCGCAGCACGCGCTCCTGGGCCCAGCCGCTGCTGCCGCCGTGACCCATGTAGGTGATGGCCAGCTGGCCGCGGAAAACCGCCTGGTTGAGGGCATCGGTGGCGGCCGGAAAACGATCCCCCCCCGGCGTAGATACTTGAGGGAAGGCGTCGAGGTAGATCTTGTCCAGGTTAAGGAAGTCCACGGAATCAGTAAGGAAGGTGCTCAGATCATTTTCGGCGAAGTCCGAATGGGCATTGTTGTCCTCGTCGTCGGCCACAATGGTGAAGCGGGTACGCCAATCGCCCAGTACTTCGGCGCCGGTATCGTAGCGAATGATCTTTTCGACCACATTGTCCGCTTCGGCAGCCGATTTTACGGTCAGGCGACCGATAGCTACCGACATGGGATTGAGCAGCACATCCGATTCGCTGCCCGGTTCCAGGATGGTGTAGTAGTCGTCGGTCGGGAAGGCATTGACGCCGTTAAAGCCCCGCCGCTGAAAGGTGGGAATGAAATCGCCGCCCTGCTCGTAAATGTCGCGGGCGTCAAAGGATCCGTCGCCCAGCAGGCAGATGTACCGGAAACCGGCGTGGCGCTCGTACATCAGACGGGCCAAATTGCGAATGGCGGTGGGATCCTTGCGGCCGCTGGAAAACTCGTTGTACACCTGATCCACGGGCACGGCCGCCAGGTTGAGCCCGCTGTACGTGCGGCGGTGCTGGGCCAGGCGTTCGGCGGCGGCCTGAAAGTCGGGATGGTAGATCAGGAGCATGTCCAGGCCGGTAAGGCTGTGCAGGTTCTGATTGGGAACGGGGCCCACGGCCTCCGGCTCGGGAAAGTCCTGATTGCGGTCGAAGGCTATGAACTGCCGCAAGCTTTCCGTGGCCAGACCAAAGGAAAGGGTGTTGCCGCTTCGTTCGGCCTGCTGCCTTCGGGGGCGGAGCGGATCGCTAATATCCCAGATCTCCACATTGGGGCCGGCTTCGCTCAGCGCAAAAGTGGCCGAGGGGAAATCCAGGGTGCTGAGATCGCAGAAGTGCATCTGGGTGCCGCTCATAGCGAGCCGGCGGCGCACCTGCAGGCGAATGTAGTCCAGCCAGCCCTGGCTTTCGCCAAATTGATTGGGATAGATCACCTCCACCTCTACCTCCTCGCTGCTGAGGCTGGGCTCGGCCCGCAACACGGCCGGGTTGGCGAAGGTGCCAACCGCTCTGGTGGGGTTGGGGGCACTGGCGGCCGAAAAACTTTGAAACGCCTGCCCTTCTACAACGGCCTCGAAGAAGTTGTTGACCGGCGCCTGAAGGAGCATGCGTATGGTCAGTTTGGCCGTGCTGCCAGGAACGAGATCGGGAAAGGTGAACTTGTAGGTGTTATCCCGGTCCACGCGGTAGAGGTCACCGATCCACTCCTGGCCGGAGCCGGTGGTGACCGTGGACAATTCCATGAGGTTCAGGCGGTCTTCTTCCAGCTGCCGGTAATCGTCGAAACGGGTGCTGGTGTAAGCCGTATTGCTGAGGCCGGGCTGATCCTGGATGCGCCGGCCGTTGCCGGGACCGATTTTTAGAAAGTAAAAGTTGCGGGTATCGTAAATATTCGTGCGCCGAATGAAGGTGCGGTCTTCCTCGTCCAGCACCCATTGATGTGGCCCCTGGGCATAGAAAAGGATAAAATCGCCCGGATTGAAGGCGCCGTCCTCCGCTCCGGCAACGAAGATGGCGTTTTCCTGCAGGTCTTCGGGCACGGGATCGGTGAGCGACTCGGGCAGGGAACCTCCGCCGTTGCCGTACAGCTTTATTTGGGCCGGATCGACCTGGTCAACAGCCACACCCAATTCGCTTTGAAGGAAATCGTAAGTGAGCCGGTACACGCCTTCTTCTGCCACGGCGATCTTGTAGATCTGCCCGTCGCGAAGCACCGATTCGGTGGGGCTGCCGCCCCGTGCACCGGGGGATAAATCGAGTGAGGGACCCGTCGGGGATACGCGCAGGCGTATGCTTTTTACCCGCTGAAGACTGCCCCCCTCGCGCAACACCGGCAGGAAGGTGATGTGGGCCGTATATTGCCCCCGCCGGCTGCTGATGGTGGTTTGAAAGTCCAGGGAGGAAGGGATCCGGTCTTCATCCTGGCGGGGCTGCCACCCGAAAGGCTCGTACTCTGCTGCCACCACCTCGACGCGCAGCTCGCCCGGGCGCGAGACCGGCACCGAGGCCGTGTACAGCGGGAGTTCGGGCTGCCGGTAGTCGTAGCCGGCTCCTTCGAATCCCCAGCGTTCGTATTCCAGGCCGGCATAAGAAAACACTTCCGGGGCGTCATCCCAGGATAGGCGTATGTCGACTTCCTGGGCTTTGGCGGTAGCAAGACCCATCAGCAGAAGCACCCACAGACTTACAATTTTCTTCATAGATTTCGTTTTATCCTTTGGAAACCCGCTCGAAAAAAAAAACGGTAGCGTTCTTGGGAAAACAGCTGCCCACTGCATGCGTTAAATATAGCCGGGCAATTTCGCCAATAAAAACGCGAAGGTACCAGGCCTATTGTCTGGCTTCCATCGGACGTACGACACAACTATGAAAATTGCGCTACACCAATATGCGTACTGTGGGAAAGCGATTTGGGTATTGCTGGCACTCTGGACGGCCATTGCCGTGACCGGGCGCGCGCAGGATCCGGTATTTACCCAGTTCTACGCCGCACCCCTGCAGGTCAATCCCGCCTTTGCCGGCGTGACCATGTCGCCGCGCATCTCGCTCAACTACCGAAGTCAGTGGGCGGCCTTTGACGGAGGCTACTCCACTTATGCGGCGGCCTTTGAGTTGGGAGTGGAGTCGATCAACAGCGGCTTTGGGCTCATGATCACCGGCGATGATGCGCTCAACGGCGTATATCGCAACTACCGCATTCACGGCATGTACGCTTACCAGGTGCGCATTCGGGAGGAGCTCTACGCCCGGGTAGGGGTATCCGGGGGCTGGATCGGCCGGCAACTGGACTGGAACCGTCTGCGTTTCGGTGACCAACTCAACGAAGTGACCGGCAATGTGGACCAGAACGGCAACGAGACCTCTTCTGCTGAGCAGCCACCGGAATCGCTGAATCGCAACCTGCTGGACCTCAACGCGGGGGTGCTCATCAACGGCCGGAAATGGTACATCGGCGGCGCCGTGCACCACATCAACAATCCCAACGAGAGTTTTTATGCCCTTTCGGAAGATCGCTTCGCCGGCCTGCCCCTGCGTTTTACCCTGCACGGCGGTTGGCAATTTGATCTGCCTTCGAGCAATATGTCCGGT
>JAJDFU010000205.1:23788-30748 GCA_020528935.1 Saprospiraceae bacterium
GTCCCGAGGCGTTCATATCCCCGAACGTGCTCTACATTCGCCAGGCGGATTTTTCGCAGCTGAACGCAGGTGCGTACCTCAATTACGGAAAAGTATTCGGCGGAGCCTGGTACAGGCACAGCGGACGCAACGGCGATGCCGTCATCGGTCTCGTCGGGTTTCGCTACCGGATCTTCCGGATCGGCTACAGCTACGACTTCACGATTTCGGGCCTGTCCAACCGGAACACCGGAGGCTCTCACGAGCTTTCCCTGACGTTTGACTTCTCCCAGGCGAAATCGTATCAGGAGAAGCGCCGGTCGAGCCGCTTCAGCGATTGTTTCCGCATGTTCGAATGACGGGTCTCCGGGAATCCGGACGATCCCCGGAAGAATAGAAGGGCCCGTCCGGGAAAAAGCATTTTCTTTATATTTGACCGTCGATTCTCAAAAAAACACGTTTGCAGTGATGGAAAACTGGTTGAAGCTTGGCGTCCTTTTCCTGGTCGCCGCCGCACTCCTCACCTCTTGCGGCAAGAAAGAACGTTCCTCGGCTACCGGCTGGAAATACAACGATGCCGATTGGGGCGGCTTTGAAAAAAGAGATTACGAAGGGCAGGTCACCGGCCCGAACTTAGTGCTCATACAAGGCGGTACCTTCACCATGGGGGTTACCGGAGAAGATGTTACGTACGAGTGGAACAACATTCCCCGCCGCGTTACGGTATCCTCCTTTTACATGGACGAAACCGAAGTGTCGAACATCAACTACCGCGAGTACCTCTACTGGATCAAGCGGGTATGGGGGGAATCCTATCCCGAGGTGCTGACCAATGCCCTGCCGGATACTATGGTTTGGCGCGAAGAACTGGCTTACAACGAGCCTTTCATCCAGACCTACTTCCGCCACCCGGCCTACGACGATTATCCCGTGGTGGGCGTGAGCTGGGTACAGGCCACCGAATTTGCCAAGTGGCGTACCGACCGGGTCAACGAGATGATCCTGATCGAGCGGGGCATCCTCAATCCGAACACCGAACAGAAAGACGAGGACAACTTCAATACCAAGGCCTACCTCGCCGGCCAGTATCAGGGCAATGTGCGGAAAAACCTGAAAGACTTCCAGACCGGCGGCGAACGCCCAGTGCGCTTTGAGGACGGCATACTGCTGCCCAGCTACCGGTTGCCTACGGAGGCCGAGTGGGAATATGCGGCCCTGGCTCTGGTGGGGCAGCAGGAAGACACCAACGACGAACGCATTTCCGATCGGCGCCACTATCCCTGGGACGGCTACACGGTGCGCTACCAGAAGCGCAACAAGAATCAGGGGATGATCATGGCCAACTTTAAGCGGGGTGGCGGCGACTACATGGGTATGGCCGGCAAGCTCAACGATGCTGCCCACATCCCGGCACCCGTGCGCAGCTTCATGCCCAACGACTTTGGCCTGTACAACATGGCGGGTAACGTCAACGAGTGGGTGGCCGACCTGTACCGCCCCCTGACGAGCATTACCCTGCGCGATGCCGAAAACCACGACCTGAACCCCTTCCGCGGCAACCGATTCAAAGAGCTCAAACTGGATGAAGATGGCCGCCCCATCGAAAAAGACAGCCTCGGCCGCCTCCAATACCGCTATCTGGAAGACGACGAACTGGCCGACCGGACCAACATTCGCTCCGGCCAGCCTTTCAATTACCTGGATGGCGATCAGCAATCGGAAGTGACCTATTTCAGCAAATACAATCCGGATAACGGCGGAAAGGTCCGCACCCTGATCAGCGATAAAGCCCGCGTGATCAAAGGGGGCTCCTGGGCCGATCGCGCCTACTGGCTCTCGCCCGGTACCCGCCGGTATATGGACGAGGATGCCTCTTCCCGAACTGTGGGTTTCCGCTGTGCCATGACCCGCACGGGCGGCCCGGTAGACAACAGCGACGATGCCGGCCACCAGTTCAAGACCAAGCGCAAACGCAGCAAGCGTCGCTATTGATTTGCATTCCCTTGCAAACTAAAAGAGCCTCTGTCCTATCTTTAGGGCAGAGGCTCTTTTGCTTATGACGCTCGATCAACTGTACACCAAAATCCAGGCCTGTACGCGGCCGGTTATCGATTCTCGCCATGGGGGGGTGGGTGTTTTGTGTTTTGCTTTGCGCGCGAGCCGCGCCGACGGCAATGAGTCCGCCCGGGCCGCCCTTGGCGCCGGTGCCCGCTATGCCGTGGTGGATGATCCGGGGCTAAAGGGAACAGAAGGCATGCTGTGGGTGGAAGATGCCCGGGCCACCCTGCAGGCCCTGGCGCGCCATCACCGCCGGCGGTTTTCCATTCCCATTGTAGGGATCACCGGCAGCAATGGCAAGACCACCACCAAGGAGTTGGTGCGCGATGTACTCGCCCGCCGCTACCGGGTGCACGCTACGGCCGGCAACCTCAACAACCACATCGGCGTACCCCTCACCCTGATCGGTATGAACCGCGAAACCGATATCGCCATCGTGGAGATGGGCGCCAATCACCAGGGCGAGATCGATCTGCTCAGCCGCATTGCCGAGCCCACCCACGGCCTGATCACCAACATCGGCAAAGCCCACCTGGAAGGCTTCGGCGGCATTGAAGGAGTAAAGAAGGGCAAAAGCGAACTGTATCGCTACCTGGCTGAAACCGGAGGCGTGGGCTTCGTGAACCGCGAAGAAAAGTTTTTGGAGGAGCTTTCCATTCCCGTTGCCCGGCGGATTTTTTACCAGCGCCCTCGCGCGACTGGCGAGGAGGGGCAGCGCTACCAGATCGCCCTTCGGAGCGAGAAGCCTCACCTTCAGGTCCGGTTCTGGGATATCCGGAGCCACGCCTTTCGGGCCTCCACTCAGCTCACAGGCGTACACAATTGGGGCAATATTGCCACGGCCGTAGCCCTCGGGCAATACTTCAAGGTACCGGAGCGCGATATCGCTGAAGCGCTGGAAACCTACGTGCCCCAAAACAATCGCTCGGAATGGCGCGAACTGGCCGGCAACCGCTTCTTTCTGGATGCCTACAACGCCAACCCCACCAGCATGCGACATGCCCTGGACGGGTTCTGCAGGCACAGCCCCACACCGCGCATGGCCTTGCTGGGCGCCATGTTTGAACTCGGGCCCTACAGCGAACAAGAACACGATCAGATGGCGGCTTACGTCGCCGAACTGCCCCTGGACGAAGTGGTGCTGGTCGGCCAGGCGTTTGCACCCGCAGCCAAAAGGTACGGCCTGACCTTCCTGAATGGGGTCGCCGACTTGATCGAGTGGTTCGAGGCTCGCAATCCCAGCGGGTTCCACATTTTTCTGAAGGGCTCCCGCGGGATGCGAATGGATCAACTCATCGAGCACCTGGATCCGGCTACCTCCTGATCGCAGCCGGAACCCCCGGCCGTTCGGAAGCGACAGGCCAGACCTTTGGGGTGAAGCGGCCAATGGGCGCGCTCAAGCGTAGCGTTTCAGGGCTTGCAGCAACCGGTGGGGCAGCTCGCCTTCGACGGCCTGCTGGTAGTCGCGGTAAGAGCAGGGTACCAGGCGATGGCGCTGTGCGCCCGCTTCTTCCCGCGACGGCAGTTGCAGCCACCAGCGACCACTGCGACTGCTCTTCCAGAAGGTGAGCTGGTAGTTCAGTTGCTTGACCTCCACGATGTACTCCACCATATGTGCAGTGCTCACCGGGAAATCGCTTTTTCGCTGGTACACGCCATCCAGGAAATACCAGATCAGTTGGGCAATGGCCTGCGCGGTGAGTGAAGCGGGCTTGTGGGTATAGCCTACGATGGCAGCAGCGCGCAGCTTGTCGCTCAGGCCGGCATAGCGCATGATCTGGCAGCCTTCCTCCAGCAGGAAGCCGCTGGGAGTGAGGTCGGCGGCTTCGGGGGCGTCCGAGCCGCGCAGGGCACCCAGGTCAAAGCCGACCAGGTCCGCGTCCCGGACGATGGGCTCTACTTCCTGTAAATTGGCCCGGGCCTGCCCCAGCCGCACCAGGTCGACGGGACCGTTGACCAGCATTTTCTGTTCTTCCGGCTGCATGAAATGGCTCTGGCAGCCGATCAGGCCGAGGTGGAAGGGGCGCTTTTGGAGGAGGCGCCCCAGCAATTCGTCGGCATGCAGAGCAGGGCGCTGCTGTACAAGGCCGAGGCAGGTGTGCTGGCGCAGATCGTTGAAGGCGTCGAATACGCCCTCGATCATTTCGGGGGAGGGAGCCAGGACCAGGGGAATGATGTTGCCTTGCAGGAGCTCCTGCAACAGGCCGATGGCAAAGGTCGGCGACTTGCGCCGCAGATTGCCCAGGTCGGCCACCGACATGTGCTCAAAAGGAAAGCTCAGGCTGTAGAGCGCCTTGCGTATGGCATAGCTGCTTTGCGTATCGGCTGCGATGAGGGCCACCCGGATGCGGCTCAGCTCGGGGAATTCCGATTTGGAATGCCTGCGCAGCCCCTGAAAAAAAGGGGGGTGGGTTTGAGCAACCGCATCCAGGAAGCGAGCCTGCAGGGGAAACAGCCAGTGGTCCAGCATGGGTGTGGTGGAGCTTTGGCCTAAAGGTAAGGGAAACTGGCAAGCGATCCTTCCAAAAAAAAAAAGCGAATGCGGCCGGCGACACCAGTTTCGGATTAAACCCGCACCAAAATGGTACTTTTACGGCACAACTGAGATGGTATGGAAACCCTACTTCGATCGTATCGCGAAAAAGAACCCGAGATCGTTTTTGAGTGGAAGGACGCAGAAACCGAAGCGCGCGGCTGGGTGGTGATCAATTCGCTTCGCAACGGCGCGGCCGGCGGCGGCACCCGCATGCGCAAGGGCCTCACCCGCGACGAGGTCATCGCCCTGGCCAAGGTCATGGAGATCAAATTCTCCGTCAGCGGCCCGGCCATCGGCGGGGCCAAGTCGGGCATCGACTTCGATCCCCGGGATCCACGTCGCGAGCAGGTGCTGCGCCGCTGGTATCGCGCCATCTATCCCCTGCTCAAAAACTACTACGGCACCGGGGGCGATCTGAACGTGGACGAACTCAAGGACGTCATTCCCATGACCGAAGAACTGGGCCTCTGGCATCCGCAGGAGGGCATCGTCAACGGCCATTTTCAGGTAGACCGGGGCGAGAAGATCAGCATCATCGGGCAGTTGCGCTACGGCACCGGCAAGATCGTGGAAGACCCCCGCTACGTGCCGGAAGGCGACAAGAAGTATGCCGTGGCCGATCTCATAACCGGTTACGGCGTGGCCGAGGCTGTGCGGCATTACTATCGCCTGTATCACCACACCGGCCTGGAAGGCAAGCGCGCCATCATTCAGGGCTGGGGCAACGTGGCCTCGGCGGCGGCCGTTTTCATGGCTCTGGAAGGCGCCCGGATTACCGGCATCATCGATCGCTATGCCGGCCTGATCGATACCGAGGGCATGAGCCTGCCGGAGATCAAGGAACTCTTCGTGCAGAAAAAAGGCAATGAGATCCATGCCGACAACCTCCTTCCCTTCTCCGAGCTGAACGAGCGCATCTGGTCGGCCGGCGCGGAGATCTTTATTCCCGGCGCTGCTTCCCGCCTGGTGACCCGCGAGCAGGTGGACCAGCTGATCGCAGGCGGCCTGGAGGTGATCTCCTGTGGAGCCAATGTGCCCTTTGTGGACGACGAGATCTTCTTTGGCCCTACAGCTGCATATACCGATCAGAAGGTGAGCCTCCTCCCGGATTTTATTGCCAACTGCGGCATGGCGCGCGCCTTTGCCTATCTCATGCAGCCCAATGTAGAGACCACGGACGAGGCGATCTTCGCCGACGTGTCCACCACGATCTTCAAGGCCTTGCACGAACTGCACCGGCACCGGCCCAAGGCCACCGGCCTGGCCGCCAAAGCGCTCGAACTGGCCCTGCAAAAGCTGCTGCCCGAGGCCGAGGCCCTGGCCGACTGATCGCGGCAACCCCAGACAGGCTTTTTGTGTTAATCCTTTGTCTGTCCTACATCGCCAAACACGTCATGACCAATACCGCACTGACCATACAAGCCCAGGCGCTCATTCCCACCCCCTGGGGCAACTTTCAGATGTATGCCTTTGCCCGGCAACCCGACGACTGGATGCCCCATCTGGCCCTGGTGCACGAGGATTGCGATACCTCCGGCCCCGTACTGGTGCGCATCCACTCCGAATGCATTACGGGCGATCTGTTCGGCAGCAAGCGCTGCGATTGCGGCGAGCAGCTGCACAAGGCCATGGAGCTCACGGCCCGGGAAGGCGGGGTGGTGCTCTACCTGCGGCAGGAAGGCCGCGGCATCGGCATCATCAACAAGCTGAAAGCCTATAACCTGCAGGACGAAGGCCTCAATACCATCGACGCCAACATCCACCTGGGGCTGGAGGTGGATGCCCGTGCCTACGACATCGCCGTGGATATGCTGGAAGCCCTGGACATCTGCGAAGTGCGCCTGCTCACCAACAATCCCGACAAGATCGACGCCTTTGAGAACACCCGCGTCAAACTCGTCGGCCGCGAACCCCTCATTATCGATCCCAGCGCCGAAAACGAAGCCTATCTCCTCACCAAGAAGAAGGACATGGGGCATTTGTTTGATAGCTAGAAGCCGTCTCCATACTACCCTTTGGGCTGCAAACGGATCTTTGGGGATCCGGTCTCCTTGCAAAAAGCATCACGCCTGCGTGCCGAAAGGCACTTCGGCCTGCAAGCACGTAGCTTCACGAAGCAAGGGAAAGAGGCCTCTTGCTGGAGTATGCTCCGTTTTTGCGCCTCACCTGGCACCAAAAACCTCCTTTTCGCCATCAAAAACATTTTTGAGATGGCCTCTAACCCGAAAAATGCACAGCATGTTCCGCCCCTTGGGCTGACGAATTGCAAAATTTTGTGCGTCCATGCGGTATCGGGGTTTTTGATTGTAATTCCTTATTTGATAGGTACCCCAATGTGGGATATACCCGTTGCGAAGGGGTTTGGGCGTTTTCACTACCCCAAACCC
>JAJDFU010000665.1 GCA_020528935.1 Saprospiraceae bacterium
CCCTTTGGCGGTTTGCGACTTTTTCAGCAGCTTTACCCGCTCAAACGTTTCCGAACATTTTGCCGCTACGGGCGTTTGGTTCATAATTTATCGGTCATCATAGCCTCCAGACAGATGAACCTCAAGGTAAAAGCAAACCTCATCATCTACCGGTTCCGGGAAAAAGGCCTGGAAGTGTTCCTCGTACACTCTTCGGATGATGAACAATGGGCATTTCCCAATAAAGAAGTTGCCGAAGGAGAATCCGGTGCAGCGGACAGGGAAACCGATCGCTACATCGAGCTCGACCCCGTAGTGCAGGCGAGCGGCGAAGAGGAAAAAGCCATCGCGGTAGAGGGAGACTGGCACGACATTCCTTCCCTGAAAGGTATGCTGTACGAAGATGCCCTCGTACTCAAGGAAAAGATCTCCGAGATGGAAAAAGGCACCTATTTCGCCCTGAAAGAGGCATTGAAAAAGGTACTTCCCCACCAGTATGCTTTCCTGAAAGAATTGAAAGACATCCTTACTGATCGGCACTCCACGCGCGATCTCTAGGAGGTCGTCATCGCTTCTCCCAGCTGAATTCTCCACAGATCGGCATAGATGCCGTCCTGTTTGAGCAGCTCCTCATGCGTGCCCTGTTCAGCTATTCGTCCGTGGTCGATGACCAGAATGCGGTCGGCCCGTCGAATAGTGCTCAGGCGATGGGCCACCAGCAGGGCTGTTTTGTTGCGGGTCAGTTCCTGCAGGTGCTGCTGAAT
Source organism: Saprospiraceae bacterium (assembly GCA_020528935.1). GTDB lineage: Bacteria > Bacteroidota > Bacteroidia > Chitinophagales > Saprospiraceae > JAJDFU01. The sequence goes on from JAJDFU010000665.1 coordinate 744, forward strand.
GGCTCGCTCGGTTTCCGTATCCACGGCACTGGTCGCCTCGTCCAGGATCAGGATGGGGGCTTCCTTCAGCAGGGCGCGGGCGATACTCAGGCGTTGGCGTTGACCGCCCGACAGTTTGATCCCGCGTTCGCCGACTACGGTATCATAGCCCTGGGGCAGTTGCCGGATGAAGTCGTGCATTTCGGCCCGTCCGGCTGCTTCTTCGATAGCGGCAAGGGATTTTTCCGGCATGCCGTAAGCGATATTCTCCCGTACGGTGCCGTGAAACAGGTACACTTCCTGGCTCACCAGGGCGAATTGCCGGCGCAGGTCGCGCAGGCTGAGCGCCCGGATGTCTGTCCCGTCGAGCAGGATGCGGCCCGATTGTACATCGTAAAACCGCAGCAGCAGCTTGATCAGGGTCGTTTTTCCACCGCCGGTAGGCCCCGCAATGCCGATCACTTCACCGGCGGGAATATCCAGATGGATATTTTTCAGCACGGGCGGGCCGGAACCGTACGCGAAGGTGACGTTTTCCAGCTGGAGGTGCCCCCGGCTGCGATCGACCGGACGGGGTGCTGCGGGCTCGCGCATACGGGGCGGGGTGTCCAGCAATCCGAAAATGCGCCGGGCAGACGCCCGGGCGCGCTCCAGCTCGTCGAACAGGACCCCCAGGCGGGTTACCGGCCAGAGCAGGCGCTGGATCATCATCGCGAAAAAAGCCAGGCTCCCCACGGAGAAGGTCCCGGGGCGGTACAGCACCCAATAGGCGCCCAGCAGGAGCGAAAGGCCGAAACCCAGGGCAATAAACATCCGGATGACGGGCACATAGACCGAGCTCCAACGGATGGCCCGCAGGTTGGCATCCCGGTACGCGCCGGAGGCTTCCCGCACGCGCTCCAATTCGAAAGCCTCGGCCGTAAAGCTCTTGATCACGGATATGCCCGAGAGATTGTTCTCCAGTCGGGAGGCCAGGCGTCCCACACCCTCGCGCACATCCCGGTAGTGGGGTGCAATGCGGCTTTGATAGTAGAAACTACCGGCTATGATAAAGGGAAGCGGGGCCATGCTCAGCAGGCCCAGTGGCAAAGACACGCTGCACAGCGACCAGCCGGCCACAACCAACAGGGTGAGCAACTGAATGACCTCATTGAATACGCTGTTGAGAAAGCGCTCCAGCTGATTGACATCGTCGTTGACCATGGCCAGGAGGTTGCCGGTGCGCTGCTCTTCGAAGTACGCCAGTTCGCGCCGCTGAAGGGCCGCATAGGTGTCGAGCCGAAGATCGTGCTGCATTCGCTGGGCCAGACGCATGAATCCTCGCTTGTAGAGCCACTCGAAGAGGCTTTCCCCCAGAAATACGATCATGGTGAGTCCGATGATAAAGACCACCGTAGGCCAGAGGCCCTCCAGGCCGGTGAATGCGCCTATCCAGGCGGGGGGCTCACCCACTGCGGTATCGATGATCCAGGCCGTGAGAAAGGGGGGCATCAGGTCGAAGACCTTGTTGACAATGCTGGCCCCTACGGACCCCCAGAAGGAATGGCGGTAACCGGACAGGTACCGGAACAGGCGGCGAAGGGGACGAGCGGCTTTGGGGTTCGCGTTTTCGGACAAGATGGAATACAGGGTTTGCTAGAAGAAATGCAGGAGCCCGCCCTTAGGTTCAGCGATCTTCGGTCGCATTTTTGCGAATGCGAATGCGGGCCAGGGCCAGAGCAACAGCAAGGGTTTCTTCGGCATCCATGTTGGTATTATCCAGGCGCACGGCATCACTGGCCTGTATGAGCGGACTGTCTTTGCGGGTGGAGTCGATCCGGTCCCTGGCCCGGAGGTTTTCGCTCACCTGATCGAAATCGGCCTCCATTCCCCGTTCGCGTAGCTCCAGGTAGCGGCGACGGGCTCGCACCCCGGCATCGGCAGTGAGGAAGATCTTGAGCTGGGCCCGGGGGAAGACGACGCTTCCGATATCGCGCCCGTCCATGACCGCGCCCTGATGTCCGGCCAGGCTTCGCTGCTGCACCACCAGAAAGCGGCGCACCTCCGGAAGCGCCGCTACATGACTGACCTGCCGGGAAACGGCCATACTGCGGATCTCCGATTCTACGTCTTCACCGTTGAGGACGGCCCGGTTGCCGGGGCCGAAGGAAAGCTCGATCTCCTGCAGGGCCTCGCGGAGAAGCTCGTTTTGCTCCGGGCCGATGCCTTGCCGCTGAAGATACAGGGTCACCATGCGATACATGGCACCGGAGTCGATGTACACGTAGTCCAGGGCATTGGCCAGCCCGCGGGCCAGGGTGCTCTTTCCGCAGGAGGAATGACCATCAATCGCAATGATGATTCCTTTCAACAGGTTCTCGCTTTGATATCTTAAGGTGCTGGGGGGTGCCGCGCAGCAAGCCGGGAGGATCCTCCCCTCAGCAGCAGCCCTTTAATACTCGTCTTCGTTGAACAAAAAGTCGTCCTTTCGCGGATAATCGGGCCAGATGTCCTCCATACTCTCGTAAATTTCTCCCTCATCCTCCATTTGCTGAAGGTTCTCGATCACCTCCAGGGGAGCGCCCGAACGAATGGCATAGTCGATCAGCTCATCGCGCGTTGCAGGCCAGGGAGCTTCCTCCAGGTGATAGGCCAGTTCCAATGTCCAATACATAGGTTTAGATCCGATTTTTGAAACGTGCAACAATAGCAATTTTTGCGAAGTCGCAGGAAAATTCATACTACTTATTGCACTTAATAGGGAAAAGTTCCCGATTCCACCCAAAAGAATGGAAAAAATAGGCTTCCGCAAACTGCGGCCTTCGGGCCGTTTCCGGGGGCATCCCGTTGTGCCGACCGGCATCTAGGGGGAGCTGTCCAGCAGTCGAAAATCATCGGAATCGTATTCCGGAGCCAGAATAGTATTTCCCTGCGCAGAGATCGGGCCGGTGGGGTCGCAGACCCAGTAGGTCTTCCCCCGGTGGCGGATGTATTTTCCGCTACCGCCCTCGAAGGCTACGGCCAGCGTCAGGTGGTCCGGCATTTCCAGGACGAGCATGGGAAAGCCGAGCAGTTCGCGCACGAGATTGTAAAACAAAGCGACCCGGTCCTCGCAATCCGAATGGGGGTGCAGAAAGACCTCTTCGGCGAAGAAGGGTTTTTCAAAACCGTAGGCGGTGTCGTCCGTCTGGTAAGAGAAGGCCTGCCGGGTGAAGGCCAGCAGAAGCCGCAAGGCATCGCGCTCCGAGCGTCCGGCCAGCAGGGGGGCCAGTTGATCGGACAGCTGGTCGCGCAGGTAGGGGCTCATAGGAGTTTGCCAGTACATACCGGACTCTACGACCGGATAGTCAAACAGCAGGGGACGAAGGCTGGTGGGCAGGTGAAGGTCCAGGCGGTAATCCGACTGTTCGAAGGTAAAGCGGAACGTTTGCCGGATGGTATCCGAGGGCATGAGGGGCCAGCTGTCAAAGGCAAAGGAAAGGGCCTTGCCCCGTGGATTGGGGGCATAGTCGAGGTAGTACTGCAATTGGTTGGTTCGGCCCTGCCCGCCCACGCTGGAGGGGAGCAGATAGCTCTCCCCGCCCCGGTGTATGAATACGGAGGTGGCGTTGTACACTTTTTCCCCGCAGCGCACGATCATTTCCACGCCGGACGCATCGTAAACCAGCCGGGCGTCGTAGCCCGAGCGAGCCATCGTCCAGCAGAGTACGGCCTGTTGTTCGGCCTGGCTGAGGTCCGGATAGCTTTTTTCCAGAGCTTTCCGGCACAGCTTCAGGTAGAGCCAGTCGTTGAGGCGGAGCAAGGCTTTAGCCGTTTGCAGGCCGTGCAAAAGGGCATGCAATCGCCCCTGGTCCAGCGCCCACAGAAAATGCTTGATCTCCTTGGGATCGTTGTGGCGCAAGCGGTGTTCGAAAGCCTGTGGATGAACGTGGAAAGAAAGCTCTGCCGAGTAGAAGGCCACATGGACCACCGCCTTCTCGGGGGGAGAAGACGCGCGCAAAAGCCCGGGGCTGCTGCCGATCAAAAGGAGGAAGAATAGGATTCGCATGTACTGCCGGGAATAGATTAAGCTGTTATGCAATGACGGATTTAGCCGGCCAAATATTGCCGGATGCTGCAGTTCGGGTCCGCATCCACAGCTAAAAACCAGGCCGCCCTCACTCTGGTTTTTGAGCCGGGGCGGTATTTACTCGACTCGAAGGGGGGGCCTTCCACCCCCCTTCGATGTCGGTATGGAAGAAAAATGAAGTAGCGGCAGCGAATGGTGCAGGGAGCTCCTGCCGTCCTACAGGATAAGCATGGCATCGCCGTAGCTGAAAAATCGATACTTCTCTTTGACGGCCTCCTCGTAGGCCTTCATGATCAGGTCGTAGCCACCGAAAGCGGCGATCATAATGATGAGGCTGGATTTGGGCAGGTGGAAATTGGTGATCATGGCATTGGCGATGTGAAAATCGTAGGGCGGATAGATGAATTTATTGGTCCACCCCTCTACGGGTTTCAGCATATTTTCAGCAGAAACGGCAGACTCGATGGAGCGCATCACGGTGGTGCCTACGGAGCATACGCGTTTTTCGGTTCGCTTGGCCTCGTTGACGATACTGACGGCCGGCTCGTCGATGCGAAAATACTCGGCATCCATCTTGTGCTTGGACAGATCCTCTACATCGATATTTCGGAAGGTACCCAGGCCGATGTGCAGGGTGAGTTCGGCAAAGTTGACGCCTTTGATCTCCAGGCGCTTGAGCAGTTCCTGGGTGAAGTGAAGCCCGGCCGTCGGGGCAGCGACCGCCCCCGTTTCCTTGGCATAGACCGTCTGGTAGCGCTCCTTGTCGATGGGTTCGGCCGGCCGGTTGATGTATTTGGGCAGGGGCGTATTGCCGAGCCGGTTGAGCTCCGTGCGAAACTCTTCGTCCGGGCCGTCGTACAAAAAGCGTATGGTGCGCCCCCGGGAGGTGGTGTTGTCCACCACTTCGGCCACCAGGACGTCGTTGTCGTGCTCGTCGCTGAAGTACAGCTTATTGCCCACGCGGATCTTGCGGGCCGGATCCACCAGCACATCCCAGAGCCGGGCGTCGCTGTTGAGTTCCCGAAGCAGAAAGACCTCGATCTTGGCACCGGTTTTTTCTTTGCGGCCATACAGGCGAGCCGGAAAAACTTTCGTATTGTTGAAAATGAGGACATCTCCTTCGTCAAAGTATTTGATGATCTCCCGGAAGGTGCCGTGTTCGATCTCCCCCGTTTCCCGATGGACGATCATGAGCCGCGATGCGTCGCGGGCGTCTCTCGGATATTGGGCGATCAGTTCTTTGGGTAGCTCAAAGTCAAACTGGGAGAGTTTGGTCCGCATTTGCCTAGGTTTTCGTAAATAAATGGCAAAGATAATATTCTCGGCCCGAATGCCGGACAGCCCCGGCTGCAGCCGGCACCCTAAAGAGAACCACAGCGCGGGCAAATCGGTTTTCGACGAATAAGGGATCGCATTCATCGAAGGAGATCCCGGAATTCATCCGGCTGGTGTATTTTCGGGCCGGAAAGATTGTACCCCATATGCGCGTAGCCCGTCGAATTATCGCAGAGAGCTTTGCTCAGGCTTTTCATCAGCTTTGGTCCAACAAGTTGCGCAGTTTTTTGTCGCTCCTGGGCATACTCATAGGCATCGTGTGCATAATCGGTGTGTTGGCTGCCGTGGATTCCCTGGAGGCCAACATTCGGGGCAGCTTTGACAAGCTGGGCGACGATGTGCTCTACGTCCAGAAGATATCCTGGCGCTTATAAAAATCTCCGAGCACACGAGACAGTACTAGAGCTCGTATGCCTTCTTCTCCTTGAAAAAAAAAAACACAACAAACACAACACAATCAGACACTGA
>JAJDFU010000337.1 GCA_020528935.1 Saprospiraceae bacterium
TTTTGCAGGACCACGGCGTACAATTCCTTCAGGGGATTGTGGAGTCCGGAATCCTTGTGAGCTACGGTAAAGTCGAATGTGTGTTGGGTGTGGGTTGTGCTCACGTCGTTGGGCACGCGCTGTATGGCATCGATGCGCACCCGGTTGTTCACGATCACGAAGCGGCGGGTCATGACCGGCATGGGAGTGCCTTCGGAATCGAAAACGTGGAGCAGGTAATTGCCGGACAGCTTCCAGCCCTGGCGGTCATTGGGGATCAGCAGTTCGTAATGGGTGTAGGGGGTGAGGGTCTGTATGGAAAACTGGTAATCCACGATGATCTCCTCCTGAAAACCCCGCATGTACTCCATTTCGGAAATTTGGGTAGAGGGCTGCCAGTCCTTCGTACAGTGGACGATGCTGTAGGTGTAGTCCTTCACGTCGGCCTCCAGGTCGTCAAAGGCCAGGCGCAGGCGTTGCCCGCCGTCGAGGCGAATGATGGGAAAGCCCAATTCATCGCCGGCAGGGTGAAACTGCACGCTGCGGATGTAAGAGGTATAAGTGTGGTTGTAATTGACCAGCCTCTGGCTGCCGGTTTGGGCGGGAGAGGCCAGCGGGAGACAACATACGGCCGAGCATAAACCGGCCAGAAAAACAATCGGCTTCATAGCAACGGGATCAAATCTGAAGCGGCCCGAGGAGCCGCCCTGGCACAAAGATATAATTATGCGCGGCTCGTCCACGGGCTTCCGGCCACTCGAAAGCGCCAGGGCCACTCGCGGCTCTCGCCGCCATAGGGAATGCCTACGCGTGGTCCGGCCAGGATGTGGTCCTCGTTCAGCCGGATGCCGCGATCTTCCAGCCAGATGGGGCTGTCCTGCCCGGTGAGCAGCGTGCCGCTGTGGCGGGTGTGTATGCCGAGGGCCTGGCTCAGGGTGCCCGGGCCGGCCGTCAGGCGGCGCTCGGGCTTGTCCAGGCCTCGCCGTTCCAGCATGAGGGGAGCGTTTTCCAGGGGTTCCAGGGCGCGGATCAGCACGGCATGCGGCATGTCTTCCCGGCCGGTCACAATGTTGAAGAGATGATGAATGCCGTAACAGAGATACACATAGGCGTGGCCGCCCCGGGCAAACATGACCTCCGTGCGTCGGGTGCGCCGGTTCATCCAGGCGTGGCAGGCCTGGTCGTCGGGGCCGCGGTAGGCTTCGGTTTCCACGATGATGCCGGCGCTTCGCTGCCCGTCGAAGTGGGTGACCAGAACCTTGCCGAGCAGCTCGCGACTGATGGCCACCACGTCTTCCCGGATGAAAAAAGCCGGTCCCAGGCGAGCCGGCGCAGCCGGCCGCAAGTGATCTTTCAGCAGGAGCCGGTCTTTTTTTCCCATACTAACGGCGGCTGTAGTTCGGCGCTTCCTTGGTAATGGTCACGTGGTGCGGGTGGCTCTCGGTGATGCCGGAATTGGTGATCCGCACGAATCGGGCTTCCTGCAGCCTTTCGATGGTCGGCGCGCCGCAGTAGCCCATTCCGGCCCGCAGGCCGCCCAGGTACTGCACCATCACTTCGGCGAGGGTGCCCTTGTAGGGTACGCGGCCCTCGATGCCCTCCGGCACCAATTTTTTGATGTCGTCTTCGACATCCTGGAAATAGCGATCCTTGGATCCCCGCTCCATGGCACTCAGGGATCCCATGCCGCGATACACTTTGAATTTGCGCCCCTCATAGATGATCGTTTCGCCGGGCGCTTCCTCTACGCCCGCAAAGAGGCTGCCGGCCATGATGGTGTTGGCGCCGGCGGCCAAAGCCTTGACGATATCGCCGGAATAGCGGATGCCGCCGTCTCCGATGATGGGCACGCCGCTGCCCTGAACGCCCTTCGCGGCCTCGTGGATGGCGGTGAGCTGAGGTACGCCCACGCCGGCTACCACCCGCGTCGTGCAGATGCTGCCCGGCCCTACGCCCACTTTCACGGCATCGGCGCCGGCCTCGACCAGGGCTCGGGCTCCCGAGGCACTGGCCACATTGCCGCCGATCACCTGCAGATCGGGAAAGTGCTGCTTCACCTCTTTTACGGCGTCCAGCACGCCGCGGGAGTGACCGTGGGCCGTGTCTACCGCGACCACGTCCACACCCACCGTTTGCAGTGCTTCCACGCGCTCCATCATATCGGCGGTGACTCCTACGGCAGCGCCCACCACCAGGCGGCCGTAGCTGTCCTTGCAGGAGTTGGGGTAGTCCTGCACCTT
>JAJDFU010000581.1 GCA_020528935.1 Saprospiraceae bacterium
GGGCGGTCGGGCTCTGGGCTGTAGGTCGCAAGTGTATGTCCGTCAAAGCGATGGAGGCCGGGGGGTGTACCGATCCAGCGGTAGCCGGAACGGTGAAGCAAAATATCGGAAATGACGCGTGCGGTAAGGCCCTCCTCCAGAGCATACGTCTGGGAGTGCAGTTGCGAAGGTTGGGCCGACAGGGGCAACACTACCGCTGCACAGCCCAGGGCAAGGGCGAATATGAGCTTGAGCGCGTTCACCTCATTCATTTGGTCAAACAGGGCACCGCTTCACAAGATACGTATTGCAGCCGGCAAACGGGAACCGGCAGGACGGGCCCGGCTAGGCCGAAAGTTCTTGGGATTTTCCACCCTTTGAGCAGGGCAGTCGTAAAGCCTTTATAATCAATTAGTTAATAGGATTCGATCTTCCTGTTCCGGACTTGGTGGACAACCCGCTCCGGGACAGGAAATTTTTGCAATGAACCGCAAATACGGATCGCTGTGGATTGGGAATAACCAACCATTTTTTGCCCTTATTCACAGGCACATCCACAGGTGATCCGGGTTAAATCTTACCCTCCAGCCGGATGCGGATCACTTCGGCTTTGCTGTTGACCTGGAGCTTTTTGTAGATCTTTTTGATGTGGTCGCGCACGGTCTCCACAGAAATGAGGTATTTGTCGGCGATCATCTTGTAGCTGAGGCCGTCTACCAATCCCTGAACGATCTGCTCCTGGCGGGCGGTGAGGGTTTGGTCTTTGTCGTTCTTCGTGGGAGCAAAGTGATCGATCACTTTGCGTGCGATGCCGGGCGACATGTAGGATCCGCCCCGGTGTACGATCTGTACGGCATCCTTGATGGTTGCCAGGTCGGAGCGCTTGGTGAGGTAGGAAACTGCACCGGCACACAGTGCCTTGAATACCTTGTCCGAATCCTCATAGGCCGAAAGGATGATAATATCCGCATTGGGGTATTTTTCGCGAATGGGACGAATGCCCTGCAGGCCCGACATACCCGGCAGGCCAATATCCAGCAAAACGGTATTCACACCGGTATGAATGTGGGCGAGTTCGAGAAAGTCTTCCAGGCTACCCGCTGAAAAAACCACCTGCGTCTCGGGAGGTTGTTCAAAATAAATCTCCAGGTTTTCCCGCACCAGCGGATCGTCTTCTACTATGGCAAGGCGGATGTCCGACATATACAGGGGTCAATTTATCAGGCTACTCAATTGAACGGGTAAAAATTAGAACTTTATGGGCCATTTTTTAACATAAACCCTATTTTTTCGCCCGGAAGAACAGATAAAACAGATGTGATCTGCCATTTACAACGCTCAAACCTTTGGTATCGCATAAATGCAGGACTATTAAATTCCTAGACCAACTCAAAACGCAAGACAAATGACTCGTGCCAAAATTGCAGGGATCGGCTATTACGTGCCGGAAAAAGTGGTCACCAACCAGGATCTGGAAAAGGTCATGGATACCACGGATGAATGGATCCAGGAGCGCACCGGCATCACCCAGCGCCGATATGGAAACAAATATGAAGAAACCACGGCCACCATGGGTGCCCGCGCTGCCGAAAAAGCCATCGAACGGGCCGGCATCACCAAGGAGGATGTGGACTTCATCATTTTCGCCACCCTCAGCCCGGATTACTACTTTCCCGGCTGCGGCGTGCTGATGCAGCGCGAGCTGGGCATTACCAAAACCGAGATCGGCGCCCTGGACATCCGAAATCAGTGCTCGGGCTTCATTTACGGCTTGTCCGTCGCCGACCAGTTCGTACGCACCGGCATGTACAAGAACGTGCTGCTCGTCGGCGCCGAGACCCATTCCTACGGTTTGGACTTCAGCACCCGCGGGCGCAATGTGACGGTCATATTCGGCGACGGGGCGGGAGCGGTTGTCCTGCAACCCACCGAGTCCGACCAGGAGGGCATACTCACCACCAACATGCATTCCGACGGCACCTATGCCGAAAAGCTGGCCTACATCAATCCGGGCTGCCACGGCGGCTACCACTTTGAGCACAACCTGAACGAAGAGGTGGACTTCGGGTATCCCGATGTGGAGTACGGCGGGCTCTTCCTGACCCAGCACATGATGGATCACGCTCAGACTTTTCCCAATATGGAGGGGCAGTTTGTGTTCAAAATGGCGGTACAGAAATTTCCCGAGGCCATACACGAAGCCCTGCAAACGGCCGGCCTGGAAAAGGAGGACATCGATATGTTTATTCCGCACCAGGCCAATCTGCGCATCAGCCAGTTCGTGCAGCGGCAGCTCGGTCTGAAGGATGAGCAGGTGTGGAACAACATCCAGCGCTACGGCAATACCACGGCAGCTTCCATACCCATTGCCCTGAGCGAAGCGGTAGAGGAGGGCGCTGTCAAGGAAGGCGATCTGGTGTGCCTGGCGGCCTTCGGCAGCGGCTTTACCTGGGGAGCGGCTCTGCTGCGCTGGTAGGTCTGCCGCGGCCGGGCCCGCACAATACAGGCCCTCAGCCGGCGGTTTTAGTATCGAAACTTGGTGTAACTATGATTCGGCACAGCTTAGTTTGGGCCCTGCTGCTATCGGGGCTTTCCGCGGGTCTTGCTCAGGGAGATCCTCCGTCTTCGCCCGATGCTATCGAGCAGGAATACCAAAAACGCATCAAAAAGGAATACCTCTACGGGGTGTATATCCCGGAGGACCTGGGCGATGCCTTTTTCCGGCTCAACGAACTCATTGACGAGGCATCCAGAAAAAAATTCCTGCAGGCCGAAGAAATGGAGGCCGCCCGCAAGCTGCACTTCAGCCTGGGCCGCTGGATCATATACAACTGGGGGTTTTACGGCGGTTCCCGCCTGTCGCATTCCCTGCGTGAACGATACGGCCTGAGCTATCCCGACGATATGGCCCGCTTTATTATCATCGCCTATCACCGCAGCTGCAACCAGAAGGCGCTGAACCTGGACGAACTGGCCCGGAAGTTTGTGAATTTCCGCCAGGAAAGCTGGCAAAAAGAACTGCTGGAGAGCCCGGTCATCCATTCCGAAAAAATTGATTCGAGCAAAATCCCGGCCAACGCTAAGACCATTCGTCCATAAATCTCAGGATGGCCTGATTCACCCGGCCGGCGCATTCCCAATGCAGAAAATGGCCGCATTCCTCCAGTAATAGAAGACTACTGTTCCGGAGGCGCTTGGCAGACCGCCGGGCCAGTTGTGCGGTGCTGAGGGTGGGGTGGAGCAGGCGATTGGGAATGAGGGCATCCTGGGCGCCGAAAAGCAGCAGTGTAGCCAGCTCAATGTCCCCGAGCCGGGGGTACAGATCCTGGTCCAGCATGGCATGGACGCAGCGAGAGACCGTCTCGCAATAGGCCGGAAAATGGGGCTCATTTCGCAGGGCTATTCGCTGTTCGATGAGCGCCCGGGCATCTGCCGGAAAGCGGAAAAAGTTGGCCGCTATGGATTGTCGGATCTGTTCGGCCCGCATATTGCGAAACAGCATGGGCGTATTCAGTCCGCGCAGCAGCCGTTTTTCCCGCTCGCGAAAGCGCTCCAGCCCGGCCGGCGCCAGCAAAATCAACCCCCTTAACCGGATGCGCTTGCGCAGAGCAACGTTAAGCGCCACCTGCCCGCCCATGGAATGCCCCACCAGCACGACCTCCTCCCAGCGCAGCAATTGCAGCAGATCCTCCACGCATTCGGCAAAAAAGGGCATGGTGCAGGGATGATCACCCCTGCCGGAATACCCGTAGCCCGGGAGGTCCACGGCTACGTACTGCGCCCGCCGGGCGACCGCAGGGAGGTTCTTGTGCCAGGTGTGCATGTTGCTGCCCAGCCCGTGGATGTACAGCAACCGAAGTGCACCCTTTCCGCCTTGCCGGAAGGCGATCTCCGCTCCGTTGGGGAGCAGCATGCGGCGCAATGTGAACGGTGGAGAAGCAGCAGGCATGAACGGTTTTCCTTCTCGCTAAATGTACGGGGAATAAAAAGGATTTGCCCGGAAGCCGGAAAGATCGAACGGGTGGACCGCCTTGTCATGAATTTGTCAAAAAACCGGTTTTTCTCCCTTTACTCGCCGTTTTGCCGGGCAGACCTTTACAGGCTAATATTTGTCACTGTAAAAGTATATAGATTTCTATATATTTACATGAAACGATAAAACACGAATAGCATGACGACCGATGGAAATCGCATAGCCCTGGTGACCGGGGCCACCGGCGGATTGGGTACACACATGGTCAAGCGCCTGCTCGATGATGGTTTTACGGTGGTAGCCAACTACCGCAGCCCTGAAAAGGCCGAAGCCTGGCAAAGCAATATGAGCCAGGAAGGGTATACCCCGCATTTGTACCGCGCAGACGTATCGGATTACCAACAGGTAGGCGATATGATCCGCCGTATCGAGCAAGACCTGGGCAGTGTGGATGTGCTGGTCAACAATGCGGGCATCACCCGGGACGGCTCCTTCAAGAAGATGAGCTATGAGAATTGGGATCGCGTTATGCGCGCCAACCTGTACTCCGTATTCAACTGTTGCCGGCACGTGATCAACCGGATGATCGAGCATCAATACGGCCGCATCATCAACATTTCCTCCGTGAACGGGCAACGCGCCCAGTTCGGTCAGGTCAACTACGCGGCAGCCAAGGCCGGCATGCACGGATTCACCAAAACGCTGGCCATCGAGGTGGCCCGCAAAGGCATCACGGTGAACACCATCTCCCCGGGCTACATCGCTACGGATATGGTGATGGCTGTAGATGAAAAGGTACGCGAGCAGATCATTCAGGGCATTCCGGTAGGTCGCCTGGGCGGTACGGAGGAGATCGCGCATCTGGTGTCCTTCCTCGCCAGTAGCGAGTGCGGCTTCATCACCGGGGCGAATTACGCCATCAACGGCGGGCAGCACGTGTACTAAGTACAATCTCAAACGTATGGAAGGGGTGTTCCCGTGTGCAATCCACCACTCCCGCACTCCAACTCAAACGCACACTGCAAAACCTTCGGCTTCGAGTAGCAGAGGTTTTGCCAAAGGGCAAGCATGTAAAAGGACGTTTGGCGATCCGATTATTGACCGTTTGAGGTTTTGCCCCCGGGTGGAGGGATTTGGATGGTTCAGGGCTCTCCGATTAGGGGTTGGCGTAAGGTCAGTTCGTAGGCCTCCGTGCTGTACGGTTTCGTTGTTGATGTGAAAAAATCAACTTCTCGCGGCCGGGAAACCGGAATCGAAACGGGCATATACAGTTACCCATTGGGGTATTACAGGGTTATGGGCAGTTGCATCTTCGACGGGCGCGGCTGCCTTTTTTTTGCCTTGGGCGGAAAGACCCCAGCTGCCAGAAGGCGATCGAGCGACTCTATACCTACTCGGGCAAGTGCCATGAGAAATGGCATTACCTGCACTGCGGTCGGGTAGGGGGCTTATTACCGGAAGGCAGGGCCGCCCGTAGCGCTTCACTGCGGGCATGCATCCTTCGCGTCTTGCAGCACATTGGCTACTCAATTCTCCCACAGGCCGGATTCTCGGCGGGATGACTGCCGGTGCTTACACAAACGAAGGCTCGACTTGGTCCCGGGAACAGCTTCCCCGGCGCATTGTCCGCTTTTTAGCTGTCGGGCGGCGATAAAAAAAGCCGGCTGCGCCGAAGCGCAACCGACTCAAGCCCTAACCAAATTAAAACCAGTTCTTATCCGTCCCGCTCCACCAGCCACTGGGCGATGGCGGGGGTGAGCAGTTTTTGGGAGCGGCTGCCCACGAATACGCCGATGTGGCCACCGGGAAACTCCATCAATTCCTGGTCCTGGGATCCTACGGCCTCCTGAATGGGCTTGGTGGTCTCCGGCGGCACGATGTGATCGTCCTTGGCATAGATGGTGAGCACCGGCATGCGAATATTTTCCAGGTGTACCGGGTGGCCGCCCAGCACGAACTCGCCCCGGATCAGCTGATTCTCCTGGTACATGTCCTTGATAAAGCGCCGGTAGGTCTCGCCGGCCTGGGCGGGGCTGTCGGCCACCCAGTGTTCCATGCGCAGGAAGTTCATCAGCTTGCCCTTGTCGCGCAGGGTGGCCGGCAGGGCCATGTATTTGCGCGTCTTGTTGAGGGGCTTGAGCAGATCGAAGCCGGTGTTGAGAAAGTCGCCGGGCACGATGCCGCCGAATCCGTCCACGATGGCATCCACATCCATGTCCTTGGCCCATTTGAACAGCAGCCCATCGGAACAGTCGAAATCCACCGGCGTGACCAGGGTGACCAGGTTCTTGATCTTCTCGGGATGGATGGCCGAATAGATGAGGCTGAAGGTGCCACCCTGGCATACGCCCAGGAGGTTGATCTGATCCAGCTCGTGTTCGCTTCGGATGAAATCCACGCAGTCGTTGATGTTGCCGAGGATGTAGTCCTCCATGGTCTTGTAGCGGTCCACCTTGGTGGGGTAGCCCCAGTCGATGAGGTACACGTCCACACCCTCGCTGAGCAGTTTGCGGATGAAACTGCGGTTGGGTTGCAGATCCATCATTTCCCAGCGGTTGACGAGGGCGTAGGAGACCAGCACGGGGGTCTTGGCCCTGGGGGCTTCCTC
>JAJDFU010000083.1 GCA_020528935.1 Saprospiraceae bacterium
GTCCTCCTACCGCCTGTACCTCACCTCTCCTCGTCGTGGGCAGCGCCAGAGGGGTATAAGAGTTCATCTATGGGCAGGTCCACCAGGTCCACAATGGCGTGGTCTCCGACCTTGACGTAGGTGGCTTCCTTGCGCAGGCGACCGCCTTCGCAGCCGGAACAAAGGGTGCGCCCGCGGTAGCGAGCCAGCATCACCCGGTTCTGGATCTTGTAGGTCTTCTCCTCCAGTTCCCCGAAGAATTCGCGTATGCCCCGGAAGTGCTCGTTGCCGTTCCACAGCAGGCGGCGATCGGCCTTGCTCAGATCCTGGTAGGGGGTGTGCACCGGAAAATCGAACAGGTGCGCCGAGTTGAGAAAGGCCTCGAGCCACAGGCCGTACTTATCGCCTTTCCAGCAGGCAATGGCGCCCTCGTACACGCTCAGGCCGGGGTCGGGTACGACCTTGTTTTCGTCTATGCCCATTACCATGCTGAAGCCTTCGCAGGTGGGACAGGCGCCGTAGGGATTGTTGAAATTGAACAGCTGGGGTGAGGGCTCCAGGAAGGTCATGCCGTCCAGCTCAAAGCGATTGTTGAAGGCCAGGCGCTCGCCCCCCACCACATCCACCAGGCACTCGCCTTCACTTTCGTAAAAGGCCGTCTGCACCGAATCGGCCATGCGGCGGATGTGGTCGTCGTCTTCGGGCTTCACCGCGAAGCGATCCACCAGAATGAGAATGGAGGTATCTTCGAGTTCGCCCAGTTTTTGGGCGAGCCGCCCGTCCTCGTTCTCCAGCAGATCCTGGATGTCCAGCAGTTCGTCCTCGATCTCCACGCGGGTGTATCCCTTTTGCAGCAGCAGGTCCAGCTCTTGCCCCAGCTCGCGATCGGCGTACTTGTACGGCAGGGGCGCGAAGAGCTGGATCCGGGTACCCGGCGCGCGCGCGAGCATGGCGTCCACGACGTCGCTCACCTCGTGTTTCTTTACCGGCTCCCCGGAAA
Source organism: Saprospiraceae bacterium (assembly GCA_020528935.1). Lineage (GTDB taxonomy): Bacteria > Bacteroidota > Bacteroidia > Chitinophagales > Saprospiraceae > JAJDFU01. Next base: position 980 of record JAJDFU010000083.1, read on the forward strand.
CGGGCGAATAGGTCTTGCCCACGCGGGCGAACAGCAGCCGCAGGTAGTCGTAGATCTCCGTGAGGGTACCCACCGTGGAGCGGGCATTGCTGGTGGTCACCTTCTGCTCGATGGCAATGGCCGGGCAGATGCCCTTGATGTAGTCCACATCCGGCTTTTTCATGCGCCCCAGAAACTGGCGGGCATAGGAGGAGAGGCTCTCCACGTAGCGGCGCTGCCCCTCGGCATAGAGGGTATCCATGGTGATGGAGGACTTTCCGGAGCCGGAAACGCCCGTCACCACGATGAGCTGGTTTTTGGGCAGCTTCAGGTCGACGTTGCGCAGGTTATTGGCCCGGGCCCCCTTGATGAAGATCGCATCGGACATCCCCTCCGAAGCAGGCGGATCGAGGGTGGCGGCGGCTTTTTTCTTGGACATAATAGATCGGCTGGTTGCATGTACAAAACAAGCGTTCAAACATAGAGTTTTGCGCTTCGTGAGCCAAATGGAAGGCGATTCTCCGGCCGGCTCAATGGGCAAACGCGCAAAGGTCCGGAACGCTGCAAAGTATTGGCAACCAATACCCTGCACCGTCGATCAAGATTCTTTCCGGAACGATAAACAGCGAAATTCGTCAGCTGAACGCTAAAAAAGGCCAAAAGAATTTCGTCATTTCCGCCGAACGCCATTATATTTGAACGACTATTTGCTCATTTTTCACATCAAAAAGCGGCTGACTATAGACGGTAACTTCTACGCTAAATAGGTTTTTAATCCCATTCACAAACTTTAGGCTATTTAGGTATGCAAGTTACAACGCTTAACGACCAGCAGCTTATTTCCCGCTATCTGGAAGGAGACGAACGCGCATTTGAAGAACTGCTGAACCGCCACCAGCAGAAGATCTACACGTCCATTTACCTGTTCGTGAAAGATCAGAGCCTGGCGGAGGACATTTTTCAGGAGGTCTTCATCAAGATCATCGACACCCTGCGCAAGGGCAAGTACAACCACGAGGGCAAGTTCCTGCAGTGGGCCATGCGCATCTCCTACAACATGTGCGTGGACTACTTCCGCCGCTCCAAGCGCCGGCCGACCGTATCGCCCACGGAGACCTTCGACATCTTCGACGTACTTCAGGTGAGCGAGGACAATGCCGAGCAGCGCATCATCCGCAGCCAGACGCACGACAAGGTACGCCAGTTGGTGGACATGCTTCCGCCCGAGCAGCGCGAGGTGGTTATCCTGCGCCACTATGCGGATATGAGCTTCAAGGAAATTGCCAAGCTCACCCGCGTGAGCATCAATACGGCACTGGGCCGCATGCGCTACGCGCTGATCAACATCCGCAAGATGGTGGAGGAAAAGCAAGTGACCCTCCAGTAAACACGCAAAGCTTCTTGAAACCAGGTGAATCGGGAATGGTGGGGCATGGAAAAGCCCATCATTCCCCACCTACCTCCCCCCCCTTCTAAACACCCAGCAGCCCGTCTTTGTACATGCGGGCATAGTCATACGCAAAGTAGGTAAGGATCACATCGGCTCCCGCCCGCCGCAGGCTGAGCAGCGCCTCCGGCATGGCCTGTTCGTAGGCCAGCCAGCCGTTGCGGGCAGCCGCCAGCAGCATCGCGCACTCGCCGCTGACGTGGTAGGCGGCTATGGGAAGCGGGCTCTCCTCGCGCAGCAGGTGAATGACGTCCAGGTAGTGCAGGGCCGGTTTGACCATGAGCAAATCCGCGCCTTCCAGTTCGTCCAATTCGGCCTCCCGAAGGGCTTCCCGCTTGTTGGCGGGATCCATCTGGTAGGTCTTCTTGTCTTTGGGAATGTTGGCGTCCTCCCGCGGCGCACTGTCCAGCGCATCGCGAAAGGGGCCGTAGAACGCGCTGGCGTACTTGGCCGTGTACGAGAGGATGCCGGTTTCGGTAAAGCCTTCCTCATCCAGTGCTTCGCGCAGGGCTTGCACGCGGCCGTCCATCATATCGGAAGGGCCGAGGTAGTCGAAGCCGGCCCGGGCCTGGGCCAGTGCCATCTCGCAGAGGATGGGCAGCGTTTCGTCGTTGAGGATCCTGCCGTCCCGGACCAGGCCGTCGTGGCCGTCGGAGCTGTAGGGGTCCATGGCCACATCGCTGATGAGACAGCAATCCGGATATTGGTCTTTGATCGCTGCCGCCGTTTTCAGATAGAAGTTACCGGGTTGATAGCCGTAGCTGGCCGTCTTGTCCTTGTGCTCTCCGGCTACCCCTGGAAAGAGGATAAAGCTCTTCAGCCCCAGCTCCATGCTTTCCCCCACAAAGTCCAGCAGGTGATCCGCACTGCGGCGAAAGGTGCCGGGCAGGGAGGCGACCTCTTCTTCGACCTCTTCGCCCTCCACCAGGAAAAGCGGCAGCACGAGCTGATCGGGGGTGAGGGTGGTTTCGCGCAGCAGGCTGCGAATGGCCGGGCTTCGGCGATTGCGCCGGGGCCGGTTAAGCATGTTTTGCTTCATTGTTCGGGTTTTTAGGTACGGGATCGAAGCCGGAGCCGCCCCAGGGGTGGCAGCGGCCGATGCGTTTGAGGCCCATCCAGCCCCCTTTCAGTACGCCCCACTCCTCTATGGCCTCTACCATGTAATGCGAACAGGTCGGGGTGAAGCGGCAGCTCGAGGGCAGCAGGGGGGAGATTGCCAGCTGGTAAAAGCGGATGGGAAGGATGAAGATCTTTTTCAACAGTCGGTTCATAGTGGTCGGTACGTAGTCGTTGGCGCGTCAGAAAAGGGCTTTTCGGCGGGTGTCGCCGCGCATCACCAAAAAGTAGTCCACGGGCTTGCCCTCGCTGCGTATGCTGATGATGTTCTTCTGATCGTCGTACACCTGCATGAGGATCCGGTTGTCCACGGTCAGGGTCCGGGGCCGGCTTATCTCCCGCACCTCCAGGTAGCACCAGGCGGCCATGAGGTCGTCCGAGATCTCCTTGCCCAGGTAGCCGGCCTGTACGGGCCTGCCGTCCACCCACAGGCGAAAGGTCTGGGCCAGGTAGCGCTCCAGGTATTCGTCGGCACGGGGGTGCTCCTTTTCCGTGCACAAAAACAAGCCTTCGGCTGCACCCCGCTGCTGCAGGGCCAGTTCCAGGTCGTCCAGGAAGATGTGCAGGGTGATCTGCAGAGCCTCCTCGCGGCCGCTGTATTCCACCAGGGCCTTGCTCAGGTGGAAGTCGTGGGCCGGTGTCAGCAAGAGGGCGAATAACAATGCGATCATAAGCTCTTGGCTAAAACGGCAAGCGCTGCAGGGCCATCACCAGGGCCAGCCCGAAAGCCGATCCCGAGATGAAAAGATTCCACTCGCGCTGCTGTATCTGTAACAGCCGGAAGGCCACAAAAGATGCAAGCAGAATGCAGGCGACGATGAGCAGCTGGCCCAGCTCCACGCCCAGGTTGAAGGCGAAGAGTTGCAGAACCAGCCGGCCCTCCTCGCCGGGCATGAGGCTGGCGCGGAAGAAGTTGGAAAAGCCCAGCCCGTGAATGAGGCCGAAAAAGAGGGCGAAAAAATAATTGGCGTTGAGCTGGCGGTTGAACAGGCCGGGCAGCTCGCGCCGGTCGAAGCGGTGTGCCGCTACGTTGTACAGCGCCGTGATCACGATGGTGACCGGGATGAGGAATTCGATCCAGGCGGCGTTGACCGGCACGATATCCAGGGCAGCCAGGGCCAGGGTGAGGGAATGCCCCAGGGTAAAAGCCGTGACCAGCAGGGCCACTTTCTTCCACTCCTGCAGGCTGTAGATGGCGCAGAGGGCGATGAGGAACAGGATGTGGTCGTAGCCGCTCAGGTCGGCAATGTGCTGGAAACCGAGCGCGAGGTAGGTGCGGAACATGCGCGTACCCAAATTTTGACTGCAAAATAGAAGGAAGTATGGATTTCCACTGGTAATCTGCCCGTTCTGTTATATTTACCCCCATGCCTTTTACTGTTCTCCTCACCGGCGGCGCCGGCTTCATCGGCCGGCATCTCATCGACGAATTGCTGGGTGAAGACGCCCGGCTGGAAGTGGGCGAACTGCGCGTATTCGACCGCTCGCCCCTGCCATCCGATTTTTCCCGGGCTCACGATCCCCGCCTGCGCTTCATCCGGGGCGACATCCGCCGGGAAGACCAGCTGGCGAAAGCCGTGCAAGGCGTTGACCTGGTCTTTCACCTGGCGGCCGTGGTGGACTGGGGCGCCCTGCCGCCCGGGGAGATCCTGGACATCAACGTGGGCGGCACCCGCCGGATCATTGCCGCCGCCCGGCGGGCCGGTGTGCGCGCCCTGGTGCACGCCAGCTCCATCGACGCGGTGTACGACGGCGAGGAACACGTGGATATCGACGAGTCCTTCCCCTACCCCGGCCGCTACGCTTCCACCTACTGCGAAAGCAAAGCCCTGGGCGAACAGGTAGCCCTGGACGCGCATGGCGACGGGCTGCACACCTGCGCCCTGCGCCCCTCCGACGTGTACGGCCCGGCCGATCCCTTCCACCTGGAAGCGCTCAGCGAGATGGCCCGCTCGGGCTTTTACGTGCGGGTGGGCCATCCCAGCAAACTGAGTATGCACGTGTATGTGGGCAATATGGCACATGCCTTTGCCCTGGCCGGCAAAGCCCTGCTGGAGAGGCCCGAGACCGTGGGTGGCCGGGCCTACTTCATCTCCGACGCCCCGCCCAGCAACTTCTTCACCTTTTTCGACCGCATCCTTTCGGAGGCCGGCTATCCGCTCCGGCCCGGCATCTGGCTGCCGCGCGGCCTCATGTTGCCAATGGGCATCGCTGCCGATGGCCTCACTGCCCTGCTGCGGCCCGTCAAGCGCATCCAGATCAACGTCAGCCGCTTTTCGGTGACCTATCTGTGTACCAGCTTTACTTTCTCTGTAGAAAATGCTCAACAGGACCTGGGCTTTTCACCCAAATACAGCGCCGATGAAGCCCTGGCCCGCACGGTGGCGTATTATCGGAGGGGGTAGCGGAAAGGAGATTTCCAAGGAACAACTCTAATCGGAAAACCGGCGGCCAACGCTGCCAGCCGATAGCCAAATAGTACCCGGAATAAATCAGCTCAAGGCCGTTTTTTCTCCACCTTACCCAAGATTACCCAAGATTACCCAAGATTACCCATTTTGGGATCCCAGATCATATTAATTTTAGACTATACTTTTTAACCTAAAAAAACAGAGCTATGCTTAGATTTTTCATTTTCACTTTGGGTCTTTCAGCCTTCTTTTTCTCATGCGAGAATGAACCTGCTGAAAGCATGGACAACGAGACAGAAATCCTATTCAGATCGCAGTTAGATACGTATGCCGCTACGATTCGATCGGAGCTGTCCAATTTTGAGTCTGACGAGATCAAGCGTTTAGCTGAACAAGATTTTACCAAGCCCGAAAACCTGGAGCGCTTCCTCGGGAGGACACAACTGAATACAAAGGATTTTTGGGAAGAAACCGAAAAACTTTCACAGGGAATTTCATCGCTAAGCTATTCGAAGAATCAGGAAGAATTAACCGAATTTCTGGAAGAGGCCTTTCGCGAAGTAATATTCGAGGGCAAGCTATTGGCTCGTAGAATACCTTGCTATGAAGCGTATCA
>JAJDFU010000569.1:0-619 GCA_020528935.1 Saprospiraceae bacterium
CTATACACAATACAGGGGCTGGGCCCGTGGCCGGAAGGAAGCCGGGTACGCTACCAGCCCCTACTACCCCAAGGGATTCATCGGGGGCATCGAACGCAACGAAACCTACCAAACCGATACCTATGACCGAAATCACACGCCCCGGGAAGAGGCGAAAAGGGTGTCGAAGGCCGAGCAGCGTTTGCTCACCCGAAACGACGTGGATTACCTTCTGGCTCGCGAAGGCCAGACCGTGGCCGAGCTGGCCCGCCGGGCCGATATATCTTCCAAACGCCTGCTGCGATACAACGAAGAGCTGCGATCCTCCGATCAGGCCCTGTCCAACGGGGATATCGTTTTTTTGCAGCGCAAGCGCAAACACTGGCGGGGCAAAGCCACCTGGCACCTGGTGAAGTCCGGGGAAGACATGTACGACATCGCCCAGCGCTACGGCCTGCGCCTCGCCAAGCTCTACCCGCCAAACCTCAGGCCGGAGGCAAGCCGGCCGGCTCCCGCCCCAAGCCTTACAATACCCGGGGGCCAGGGGGACAAGCCCACACGCCATAACACGCCCGCACCACCACACCCCCTGGGTCCCCGGCGCGAACCCGCACCCGGGGGACCCGGGGAGTGCTACTGG
>JAJDFU010000569.1:629-6547 GCA_020528935.1 Saprospiraceae bacterium
CACCAGCCGTAGAAACACCTGCTGCAGATCTGCCTCCCCTCATCGAAACGGTGAGCCGTACCGAGCCACTGCCGGGGCCACGGGAGGAAATTCCCCAGCCGGTTCTGCAAGCGTACCACGTCGTTCAGCCCGGCGAGACCCTCTGGCGGATCAGTCGCATGCATGCTATCAGCGTGGAGGAGCTCAAGCGGCTCAACGGCCTGCGCTCCAATACCATTCGCCGGGGCATGAAGCTGCGACTGCGGTGAGTACAGGGCCCCTTCCGCAGCCTGTACAACTTCTTCTTACCTTTGCCGCTAAAATCCCGGGGCCTTATGCGCATGTTGATCGCTATTCTGGTTTTCTGGTCCATACCCTCCCTGGCCGGAGCACAGGGTTTTGCCTTTGGTGCAAAGGGGGGGCTTACAACGACCACACAGGTTTGGAACCCGGGCGGAGACCGGTCGGCCCTCTTTCGCTGGCACGCGTATGCCTTCATCGAAACCCTGGATGAGGCGGATACTTACGCCCTTTTTGCCCAACTGGGCTACAACATCAAGGGAAGCGCGATTCGGTTCACCACCTTCCGGCAGGGTTCTACGGGCTTTGAGCCGTTCGGACAGGCAATCGAGACCTACGAGTTCAACAACCTCAGCCTCATGCTGGGCGGCAAGCAAAAGTTTGGCCGGGCCAATGGCACCAAGTTTTTCTATTCGCTGGGTCTGCGCGGAGAATACAACCTGAGCAACAACCTGGAGGGCCTGCCGCCGCCTCCGCCGCCCATTTCCTGCCTGCCGTTCGGCAGCTTGTCTATCTTCGAAGAATTTGTCAACGATTTCACCTTCGGGGCTACCGTAGGAGCCGGCATCGAGTTCCCCTTTTCCGAGCTGGTAGGCGGCATACTGGAACTTACTGTAAATCCCGATTTTACAAAGCAATACAACCAGCAGGGCGACCTGCAGTTCGCCAATTGTTTCAGCCCGGGCAGCGACGTGGTCGTTCGGGCCCGGCAAATTACCAACGTCTCCTTTGAACTTACCCTGGGCATTCGCCTTTTACGAAAAGTAGTGTACGTCGATTGAACATGATGGTTTTACGCAGTGAAGAGTTGGTGAAGTTCTACGGCAAGCGCCAGGTGGTGCAAGGGGTCTCCCTCGATGTGCATCAAGGGGAGATCGTGGGCTTGCTGGGGCCGAACGGAGCCGGTAAGACCACGACCTTTTACATGGTCGTAGGGTTTATTCGCCCCAACGCGGGTCGGGTTTTCCTCAACGAGGACGACATTACCGAACTGCCCATGTATCGCCGGGCCAAGCGCGGCATCGGCTACCTCCCACAGGAGCCCTCCGTGTTTCGCAAGCTCAGCGTGGAGGACAACCTGAAGGCCGTGCTGGAAATGACGCCGCTCAGCCGCCAGGAGCAGAAGGTGCGCCTGGAAGAATTGCTGGACGAATTCGGCCTGAACCGGGTGCGCAAAAGCCGGGGCGACACCCTTTCCGGCGGCGAGCGCCGCCGCACGGAGATCGCCCGCGCCCTGGCTACCGACCCCCGCTTCATTCTGCTGGACGAGCCCTTTGCCGGCATCGACCCCATCGCCGTGGAGGACATCCAGTACATCGTGGCCAAGCTCAAGACCAAGAACATCGGCATCCTCATCACCGACCACAACGTGCAGGAGACCCTCTCGATCACCGACCGGGCCTACCTCATGTTCGAGGGGCGCATCCTCAAGGCGGGCACGGCCCAGGAACTGGCCGACGACGAGATGGTGCGCAAGGTGTATCTGGGCAAAAACTTCGAGCTCAGGCGAAAAGTCATCGATTTGGAATGAGAACGATCGCACTCGGTACGATGCTCTTGCTGCTCGGCCAGTCCTGTGCCGAAGATCCGCCCCTGCGCCTCTCCCACGTACACCGGCGCACGGTGGATTCGCTCTACAAGAACTACGTAGACAGCGCCGGCCCCGTTTTCGACAGCCTCTGCCAGATCCGCTTCGATTCGGACATTGCCCGATACACCGACTCGCTGGTGCAAAAGCGCCGCGACGAAGAAGCCCGATTGCGCGAACGAATCCCTCAGCAGTGATGAGCATCCTTCGAATAGGTATATGGACCTTGCTGGCCCTTGCCGGGCTGGCCTGTGAGAACGAAGAGGAATACCAGAGACAGGTGGATCGAGCTATCCAGAAAGCCCTGCAGGAGCGCATGGTGCAATACGAACAGAACAAGCGGGCCGAATGCGAGCGCCGCATCCTGGAGGCGGCCAAACAACAGGCCGACTCCATCATCCTGGCCGAGGCCAGGCTGGCCGTTCGCCGGAAGGCCAAGCCGCCCAAACCCGATAAACCGGAAAAACCCGAACTGAAGCCCCTGTCTGACACGGCTGCCCTGAAACCCGTACTTTCGGACAGCCTTCGATCACCCGATACCAATGCGACTAAATAGCTCTGCCCATGCAATCTGTGGACATTGAAGCCCTCAACCAGCAAATCTACCTCGACAGCGCTTTTGTAGACCAATTGCGCGAAGAGACCGCCCGCATCATCGTGGGCCAGGAAACGATGATGAATCGCCTGCTGATCGGCTTGCTCTCGCGCGGGCACGTGCTGCTGGAGGGCCTGCCCGGACTGGCCAAGACCCTGGCCATTAAAACCCTCTCCCAGGCCGTGCACGCCAAATACAGCCGCATCCAGTTTACGCCCGACCTGCTGCCGGCCGACATCATCGGGACCATGATCTACAACCCCAGTACCAACAATTTCTCCGTGCGCAAGGGTCCCATTTTTGCCAACTTCGTGCTGGCCGACGAGATCAACCGAGCGCCCGCCAAAGTGCAAAGCGCCCTGCTGGAAGCCATGCAGGAACGGCAGGTGACCATCGGCACCGATACCTTTCTCCTCGAAGAACCCTTCCTGGTACTGGCCACCCAGAATCCCATCGAGCAGGAAGGCACCTATCCCCTGCCGGAAGCCCAGGTGGATCGCTTCATGCTCAAAGTAAAGATCGACTACCCCAACCAGGAGGAGGAACTGGAGATCATGCGCCGCAATCTCAGCGGGGCCGTCTTCGAGAAGGTCAAGCCGGTAGTGCAGCCCGAGGCCATCCTCAAGGCCCGCGAATCGGTGCAAAAGGTGTACATGGATGAAAAAGTACAGCGCTACATCCTGGACATCGTCTTTGCCACCCGCAACCCCTCGGAATACGGCTTGCCGCAGTTGCAGCCGCTCATCAACTACGGCGGTTCGCCCCGGGCCAGCATCAACCTGGCCCTGACGGCCAAAGCCTATGCCTTTCTACAGCGCCGCGGCTACGTGGTCCCCGACGACGTGCGCCACCTTTGCCTCGACGTGATGCGCCACCGCATCGGGCTGAGCTATGAGGCCGAGGCCGAAAATGTAAGCCCCGAGGATGTGCTGTACAAAATTCTGGACACCGTAGAAGTACCCTGATGGATACGAGCGAACTGCTGAAGAAAGTACGGAAGATCGAGATCAAGACGAAGGGGCTGAGCCAGCACATCTTCTCCGGCGAGTACCACAGCGCCTTCAAGGGCCGGGGCATGTCGTTCAGCGAAGTGCGCGCCTATCAGTACGGCGACGACGTGCGCGATATCGACTGGAACGTGACGGCCCGCACCGGCGACCCCCACGTCAAGGTCTTCGAAGAAGAGCGCGAACTTACCGTTATGCTGCTGGTGGATATGAGCCGATCGGCCTTTTTCGGCTCCGTCAATCAGCTCAAAAGCGAGATGGGCGTCGAGATCTGCGCATTGCTGGCCTTTTCGGCCATCAACAATAACGACAAGGTGGGCCTGTTGCTGTTCACCGATGCGATCGAACGGTTCATACCGCCCAAAAAGGGCAGCAAACACATCCTGCGCATCATCCGCGAACTGCGCGACTTCGAACCCAAGGGCAAAGGCACCGACATGCGCGTCGCCCTCGACTACTTCAACAACCTCACCAAGAAACGCAGTATCTGTTTTCTGCTGTCAGATTTCCTGGCGGCAAACTACGAGAAGGCCCTGCGAATCGCTGCGCGGCGCAACGAACTGGTAGGTATTCGCCTCACCGACCGCCGCGAAAAGGAACTGCCTCCGGCCGGCCTGCTGCGGGTGAGCGATGCCGAAGCCGACCTCTATCATTGGCTGGACACCTCTTCGCGGCAGGTGCGCCGCCAGTATACCGACTGGTACCTGGAGCGCAAACAAGCCTTTGAGGAGGCCTTTCGCAAGGCCGGTGCCGATCAGATCACCATCTATACCGACGAATCCTACGTCCATCAGCTGTTGCAATTCTTCAAAAAACGAGCTGCCTGATGAAATTGCTGCACCTCCTTCTGCTGGCTTTCCTTTTGGCATCGGCGGCCCGTGGTCCGGCCTGGTGTCAGGTGCGCATACAGGCCGAACTGGACACTACCGACATCCTCATCGGCGACCACATTCCGCTGCGGCTGTATCTGGGCCTGGACGAAGGGGTGGCGATCGAAGGCATCGGCATGGAGGCCCTGGAAGGGACCGGCATCGAACTCATAGAAACCGAACCGCTGCAGCGGGCCAGTCCGCAGGCTGCTTACCAGGACTTCATCCTGAGTGTGTACGATTCCGGGCACTATGTGCTGCCGCCCCTGCCGGTCATCTATCGCCTGGGCGAGCAACTGGATACGGTCTTTACTGCTCCGCTGGCCTTCGATGCGCGCACCATCCTGCTGCCGGGCGATTCGACGGCCCTGCAGCCCATCAAACCCATTGTGGAAGAACCGCTGCGCCTGGAAGACGCGTGGCCGTACCTGGCCGCTGTGCTGGGCCTGGCCCTGCTTGCGGCCCTGCTGATCGTACCCTGGCGGCGGCGCAGGAGTCGGGACAAAAGCCCGGAGCCGGCATTCGTCCACCAACCGGCCCACGAGCTCGCCCTGAACGCCCTGAGCAAACTCGAAACGCGCAGCCTCTGGCAACAGGGGCAAGTGAAGTTATACTATTCTGAGCTCACCCTGATCCTGCGTCGCTATCTGGAGCAGCGCTTTCACATACGCACTCGCGAGCGCACCACGGCCGAGATCCTGAAGCAGTTGGACGAAACAAAAGTGGAAAAAGGCGAATTGCGCAACCTGCTCAACCTGGCCGACCTGGTCAAGTTCGCCAAGGCTGAACCCATGGACGAGCAGCACCGCCAAAGCATGCAGCGCGTGCGTCGCTTCGTGGAAGAAACCGCCGATGATACCGTCACCGTAGCCATCCCCGCCTCATGATGCCTTTTGCCGACATATCGTTTTACAACCCCTTCCTGTTGGGCTTGCTCCTGCTGCTGCCCCTGCTGTGGTGGTATCACCGCCGGCAGGGGCCCCGGCGCTACCCCAGCATGCGACTGCCCCGGCTGGAGGGGGTGCAGCACGCACATACCTGGCGCAGCCGCAGCCGCTGGCTGCTGCCGGCCCTGCGCTACCTGGCCCTGGCTGCCGGCATAGTAGCTCTGGCCCGCCCACAGACCATCTATACCGAGGAAAAAATCAAAGCCGAAGGCATTGACATCGTACTGGTCATGGATCTCTCCACCAGTATGCTCGCTCAGGACTTCCAGCCCAACCGCCTGGAGGTGAGCAAGCAAGTAGCCCAGGAGTTCGTCAGCAAACGCCCCTACGACCGCCTGGGGCTGGTGATCTTTTCGGGCGAAGCCTTTACGCGCAGCCCCCTCACCACTGATCACCGCATTCCGCAGAACTACCTCGCGCAGCTGCAGTGCGGCATTCTCAAAGACGGAACGGCCATCGGCATGGGACTGGCCACGGCCGTCAACCGCCTGAAAGACAGTCCCGGCGAAAGCAAGGTCGTTGTGCTGCTTACCGATGGGGTCAACAATTCCGGCTACATCCAACCCATGACGGCCACTGAGATGGCCAAAGGCTTCGGCATTAAGGTGTACACCATAGGCGTGGGCACTGTGG
>JAJDFU010000222.1 GCA_020528935.1 Saprospiraceae bacterium
TTGGGCCCATGGCGTGGCCGGGTCGGGCGTCCGCACAGGCCTCGTGGTTTTCGCGGCAGCGGAGCACTGCCGGGTCGGGTGCCGGAGAAACGTCGTCGTCCGTATTGCAGGCCGGGGCGAGCAGCAGCACGGCCAGCAACAGCCAAAGGTTTCGTCGGATCATCATAGCAAGAGGTTTACCCCGAAAGACTGCTCAGCTTCCACCGGGCGTTGGAGAAGGCGGCTTTTCAGACAAACTTGAAAAGAAACACCTGGCTTCGGTCAATGAAATCACACGGTCCCTTGCGATGGTGGAATACACCCAGCTGGAAAAGGAATGGGAACGCCCGGCCAAATTCGAAAGCGGTAAACGAATGCGCCTTCCACCGAGGCCGAAGGCGATAGCTGAACCGGATGCCCGGGCCTTTCGTTCTTAAGAAAACCTTCACGCTCCGGATGCGGCATTGTGTGACCGGGGCCGTACCTTAGCGTCACTATTCGTGTAAGGCCTTTTCATTATGCGCAAGCTTCTCACCGTCGTTCCCACACAGATCAGCTTCTGGACCCTCATGTATCAGGTAAGCACCGGCATCGGCTGGCGCATTGCACTGGCCAGCGTGCCCTTCACCATTCTGGCGACCCTTACCGGCATATCCTGGTGGAAAGGCCTGAAGGCCTTTTACGATAAGCGCTGGGGCAAAAAACGCGAGGGGGAAAGCGGAATGGCCCCGGAGAAGCCGGCCTCCTAGCTCTCGCTTACCCTCCTTCTTTTTCTTTTAGCCTTTCTTCCACTTGATGTTGCAGCCGGCGCTGGGATACTGCTTTTCGGGCAGGGGCTTCCCGGCCAGCAAGGCGTCCAGGGCAGCGCGCAGATCAGCTCCATCCTGGGGTTCGTCGTTCTGGGGGCGCGACTTGTCCAGCCGCCCGCGGTACACCAGCTTGCGGTCCGCGTCGAACACGTAAAAGTCCGGCGTGCAGGCTGCATCGTAGGCCCGGGCCACCTCCTGGGTCTCGTCGTAGAGGTAGGGAAAGGTATAGCCCACGCGCTCGGCCTGCTCCTTCATCTTCTCGGGGCCATCCTGGGGGTAGTTCTCCACATCGTTGGCGCTGATGCCCACAAAGCCGATGCCCTTGCTCTGGTAGTCCCCGGCTACGCGCACGATCTCGGGATTGGTGTGGATCACGTAGGGGCAGTGGTTGCACAGAAACATTACGACCGTGCCCTGCTCGCCGGCCACGTCATTCAATGAAAGGGTTTTGCCGCTCACGGTATCGGGCAGCGAGAAGTCGGGGGCCTGGGTGCCCAGGGAAAGCATGTTGGATTCGGTCAGTGCCATGAGGAAGGGCGTTTGGGTTTGACATTCAGGTTGAGCCATACCGAAACAGCTCAACCCCTGATGATTGCAATACGAAACAAAAGGAGGTATTGTTCAATGGCCCGGACCGGGATGATCCAGGAAATCCCGGTAGTTGGAGCGATCGATAAATCGAACCTCACTCTGAGGATATCCTTTTTTAAAGGCGGGAGGAACCTTTCTTTTTGTGTGCTTCCATTTGAATTCGTATCCGATAAGACGCCCGTTCACCTCCTCCAGGTAGTCGATCTCCTGCTGATCGTGCGTGCGCCAGAAATAACGGTTGGGCCGTATTTGGGCCGCCTGCAACAACTTGTAGCGCTCGGCAAGCAGAAAATTCTCCCAAAGCGCCCCCTTGTCCGGACGCATTTCGATGGGCTGGTACTGCTGAACGATGCTGTTTCGAATGCCGAGGTCGAAGAAGTAGATCTTATTTTTTTTGCGGATCTCCTTGCGCAAATTGCGGCTGAACGGACGCAGCCTGAACAAAACAAAGCTCTTTTCCAGCAACTCGATGTAGCGCTCCACCGTTCGGGAATCCAGATGCAGGCTTTTTCCCAATTCGTGATAGGAAACTTCGCTTCCGATCTGAAAAGCCAGCAGTTGAAGAAGCTGTGCGAGGATCTCCGGACGCTTCAATTGCTCAAAGGCCAAAATGTCTTTGAACAGGTATTTACTCGTCAGGTCGTCCAGCAGAATGCGAGCCTCTGTTTCGGTGGACAAGGCGATCTCGGGATACAGCCCATAGCGCAGGTAGAAGTTAACCCGAATTATTCACGGATTACCGTGAATAATGACGATAAGTGGCTGAAAACAAGTTTTTTTTCAGCCACTTATGTCAGGGTTAACCCTGACAATTGCAAAATTTTGTGGG
>JAJDFU010000213.1 GCA_020528935.1 Saprospiraceae bacterium
TGAGCGAAGCCCCGTGCCCGGTGAACCAAGTTCACAAGAAAGTGGTACATCGGATTTGTAAGACCAAACGTCTATTTTTGTGGCTCTAATTGACGGGGAGGGGAAATTTACGGCTTATGGTTGTTGACATCCTTTTTGCGGCGGTGGTGGTGTATGGTTGTTACGTGGGATTTACCCGCGGAATCATTCGCACGGTTTTGCCGTGATCTCCATCGTAGTGGGGTTGCTGGCGGCCTTCAAGTTCTCTCCTGCGGTGACCAACCTGCTGGAAAACCAGTTCGGCGAGCAACCTCTCCTGTTCATACTCGGCTTTGCCCTGACCTTTGCCGCGGCTATGCTGCTCATCCGGATGCTGGCCCGGGGAATGGAAAGCGTATTGCGGCTCGGGAATATCAACTTCATCAATCAGGCGGCCGGCGGGGTGTTTCTGGCTGCCGTCATGGTTCTGCTCTACAGCGTAATACTCTGGTTCGGCGATCAGGCGCGCATCATCAACCAGGAAACCAAGCGCAGCAGCATGGTCTACCGCTACCTGGAAGATTACCCCACCCTGGTGTGGGATATGGGCGGCAAGCTTCGGCCCATCGTTGAGGATTTCTGGGATTACACGGTGGATTTTCTGGATCGCATGCAGGAATACAGCGTGGAGCGCACCGAGAGCGACCCTTCCATTTACGATAAGGACGAAAGCGAGGAGGATGACGACATCTATCTGTACGAGTGATCCAAATATTTGCCCTTGAGGCCCCTTTCTGTTCTCTGGTCCGTCTTGTTTGGCCTGGCGGCCGGCCTGCAGCTCCTCGTGGAGGCCGCCGGCTGGTCGCGGATTGAATTCTGGGTGAAGCCGAGCCTGATGCCGCTGCTGATGGCCGCCGTTTGGTCCGCCACCCGCAAGCCCTTTCCACGGCCTGTCCGCCTGCTTCTTCTGGGTTTGTTCCTGTCTTGGATGGGCGATGTCTTTCTGCTCCCCTGGCCGGAGGCCGATTTTTTTGCCTGGGGGCTCGCTGCTTTTTTACTGGCGCATCTGTGCTACATCTCGGCTATGTTCCAGCAGCCCGGCGCCCGCAAGCGGGGGTTGCTGAAGAAAAAGCCCGGGCTGGTTTTCCCGGCCCTTCTCCTGCTCAGCGGCTTGCTGTTCTGGCTGTGGCCGGGTATAGTAGCGGAAATGCGCCTGCCGGTAGTGCTGTATGCCGGGATTATCGTGGCGATGGTGCTCAGTGCCATCCACATTCATCCGCTGGTGGCGGTTCCCTATCGCCATTGGCTGGTGGCCGGTGCCCTGCTCTTCCTGTTGTCCGATGCTCTGCTGGCTGCAGGTCGCTTTCGGGAATCGACCTTTTTACTGCCCGCAGCGGGCTTTTGGGTCATGCTCACCTATATGGCGGGTCAGGCGGGCATAGCGGCCGGGCTGAGCGGCAGCAGCCGGAACACCGCAGCTTAGCTCCGGATCATTCGTCCGATCGCCGCGGCCGTGTGTGCCAACTCTTCTTCGGTATTGTAGTAATGCGGTGAGAGGCGCAGGGCCCAGGGGACGCCCTGCGCAGCCATGGTGTATTGGGCATAATTGCCGTACGCAATGGAGGTGTGTATCCCGGCTGTTCGCAGCTCGTCCATGATTCCGGGCTCGGAATGCTCCAATTGTACGGCGACGATGCCGCTCAGTTCGCTGCCCCGGTCCAGCACCCGGCAGCCGGGAAGGGCCCGGAGGAGTTCCCGAAGGCGGGCTGCCAGTCTTTTGACCCGCGTTTCTATAGCCGGCATGCCGATGCTTTCGGCGTATGCCAGGGCGGCGGCAGCTCCGAGCATCAGGGCGTAGGAACGCTCCCAAAGCTCGAATCGGCGGGCATCGCCGAGGGCACGGAAGCGGTCCGTTGCCGTCCAGCGGGCGCTGTGTAAATCCAGGTAGAGAGGGGCCAGGCCGGCATGGAGTACGCGTTCGGATACGTAGAGGAAGCCGGCACCGCGCGGGCCGCGCAGGAACTTCCGGAAGGTAGCCGCGAAAAAGTCGCAGCCGAGGGCGGGCAGATCCAGGTCCAGTTGTCCGGCAGCCTGGCACCCGTCCACGAGGTACCAGGCACCTGCAGCCCGGCACAGCTGCCCGATCTCGGCTACCGGCTGCACCAGGCCCGTGTGGGAAGGCACCTGCGTGACCACTACCAGGCGGGGCTTATGCAATCGGAGGAGCCGCTGCAGGTCGTCCGGGTCTACGCCGCCTTCTTCCCGGTCGCGGGCTACCAGCAGCCGAAGGCCGAAGCGCTCCGAAGCCTGCAGCAGCGCGATCTGATTGGAGGCGTAATCGTGGCGGGTAGTAAGCCAGGTGTCGCCTGCCCGGACCGGAAGGCTGCTGAGCGCTTTGTTGAATGCATCGGTGGCCGAGCTGCAATAGGCGTACTGGGAAGGCATACCGCCGAAGAGACGGGCCAATTGCGGATAAAAGGCCTGTATGTCGCTTGCCCGGCGTGCAGCGGTCTCGTAGCCGCCGCCCTGGGCTTCTTCCGCCAGGTAGTGCTGTACGGCCTCCTGCACCGGACCGGGCACCAGAGATGCACCGGCATTGTTGAGGTGGATGCTCCGTTCGGCAGCCGGCGTGTCGGCGCGAAGCGCCTGCAGGTGTTCGCTTGAAAAGGGATGGACGGACATCAGAATTGGGGTTCCTCGCGCAGGTCGTCATTAATGAGTTTGAAGACCAGAGCTGTTTTTTGTTTGCCCGCCACGATGGGCCGCAGCTCGCGGGTGAGTATCTCCATGAGTTGATCGTAGGGCCCGAACAGCCGGGTGCTCATGGAGTTGGTGCGCACCTCTACTTCCGGATAGCTGCGCAAGCGCTTGATGAAGGCCACGATCGGTTCGGCATAGGCCGGCGTAAGCGGATACATGCTGATCTCCAGGGATGCATTCATGGTAAAAGCGGATTTAGCACGAAGGTAAGGGAAAGCAGAGACCTCTGCCATCCGGCATTCCGGGCCATATCACGCCTGGTTCAGAACCCAACCTGCCCGACGGCCAGGCGGGTTTGGCCGCCTTCGTGCCAGAAGCGAAATCCCGACACGTTCTGAAATCGCTATTTTTGTACTCGGGCAAAAAACAATTAATTTGTAAGAAGGAAAGGAATTCTTTTGGCCTTTCCACAGCCCAAACACGAGAAACACTATAAAGCTACCATGGCAAAACGCAAACGAAAGAAGAAGGGGCAGCTTTCCCTGCGCCTGGGGCTGAACGACGAGCGCATCCCCAAGCTGATCGGGACTATTTGCCTGTTTTTCGCATTGATCTTCTTCTTGGCCTTTTTGTCGTATCTGTTCACCTGGCGGATCGATCAGGACAAGGTCACCAATTTTGACTGGGCGTTCTTCTGGTCTCAGGATTTTCAGGTGGCCAACTGGCTGGGCCGCTTTGGGGCGCTGGTCTCTCATTTCTTCTTCTACAACGGTTTTGGCCTGCCGTCCTTTCTGGTCATTTTCATTCTGGGCCTGCTGGGCGTTTCCCTCATCCGCCGCGCGCCCCTTTCGTCTTACGTACCCACCCTGGGGCGCACCTTCGTGCTGATGCTCATCCTGTCGATCGTTTTTCATTTTGTGTTTCAGGAGGCGGGTTTTCCCTGGGGAGGAGCCTTTGGAGAGCTGGTGAGCGAATGGTTGCAGTCTTTCCTGGGGCAGGTGGGGTTCATCCTGCTTTTCATGCTCATCATTATTGGCACCATCGTATGGATGGTGAACCCCAATTTCCGGGAGCTTACCCCCGAACAGGCATGGAAAGAAACGCAGGGCTATCTGGGGGAGCGATTACAAAAAACCCTTCCGGGCGGTGTGCGCGGCAAGGCCAAGTCCAAGGCGGTAGAAAGCCTGGACCGCGTGGAAGAGCTGGAGGCCAAGGACGAAAAACGACTGGAAGAGGAGCAGACCGCTTCCACGACCGTGGACCTGGCGGCCGAAACCGGCGAGCGCAAGATGACCATAGAGGAGGCCAACCAGCTGGCCTTCGATCTGGAAACGGAAAACGAGCCGCGGAAGCCCCTGGCGCCTTCGGCCGGCCAAAACCTCGAGATCCAGAAGCCCAAAGCGGATGAGCCGGGCCCTTCCGGCGTGCACACCAACCCGGTTCTGCGGCAGGAGGGAAACCTCCATCACACCGAACCCTACGACCCCACCCTGGAGCTGAGCACCTACGAGCATCCCGTGCTCACGCTGCTCAAAGACTATTCCGACCAAAAAGTGGAGATCGACCGGGCCGAGTTGGAAGCCAATAAGGATCAGATCATCGAAACCCTGCTGCACTACAAGATCGAGATCGTCAAGATCCGGGCCACCATCGGCCCCACGGTGACCCTGTACGAGATCGTGCCGGCACCGGGGGTGCGCATCTCCAAGATCAAGAACCTCGAGGACGATATCGCGCTGAGCCTGGCGGCCCTGGGCATTCGCATCATCGCGCCCATACCCGGCAAAGGCACCATCGGCATTGAGGTGCCCAACAAGAAAAAGCAGATCGTGAGCATGCGGGAGGTGCTGGCCTCCGAGAAGTTCAAGCGGGCCAAGATGGACCTGCCCATCGCCCTGGGCAAAACCATCAACAACGAGGTGTTTGTGGCCGACCTGGCCAAGATGCCTCACCTGCTCATGGCCGGAGCTACCGGCCAGGGGAAGTCGGTGGGTATCAATGCCATCATCATGTCCCTGCTGTACAAGAAGCACCCTTCCCAGCTCAAGCTGGTGCTCATCGATCCCAAAAAGGTAGAGCTCTTTCCATACAGCCGGCTGCAGCACCACTTCCTCACCTACCTGCCCGACCAGCCGGAGCCGATCACCACCGAGACCAATCGGGTGGTGTACACGCTCAACAGCTTGTGCATCGAGATGGACCAGCGCTACAACCTGCTCAAGAAAGCCCATGCCCGCAACATCCGCGAGTACAACGAAAAATTCGTGCAGCGCCGGCTCAATCCCGAGAAGGGCCACCGCTTCATGCCTTTCATCGTACTGGTCATCGACGAGTTTGCCGACCTCATCATGACGGCCGGCAAGGAGATCGAACTGCCCATCGGGCGGCTGGCCCAGTTGGCCCGGGCCGTGGGGATCCACCTCATCATCGCCACGCAGCGCCCGTCGGTCAACATCATCACGGGCGTGATCAAGGCCAACTTTCCGGCCCGCATCGCCTATAAGGTATCCGCCAAGGTGGACTCCCGAACCATCCTGGATGCCGGCGGAGCCGAACAGCTCATCGGCCGGGGCGATATGTTGCTCAATGTGGGGGGCGAAATGCTTCGCCTGCAATGCGCTTTTGTGGACACGCCGGAAGTGGAGAACGTCATTGAGTATATTGCCGGCCAGCCCGGCTACCCGGAGCCCTACCTGCTGCCCGAATTCCACGGTGATGACGAAGAGATCCAGGGAACCGGCGGCCTGAAGTATTCCGAGCTGGATGAGATGTTCGAGGATGCCGCTCGCCTCATCGTATCCAACCAACACGGATCAACGTCCATGATCCAGCGGCGGCTGAAGCTGGGCTACAATCGCGCCGGGCGCATCATGGATCAGCTGGAGGCCATGGGTATCGTCGGTCCGGCCGAGGGCAGTAAGGCCCGTGAAGTGCTGGTGTACGACGAGATCGAACTGGAGAAGTACCTGGACGATCTGCGCAATCGGAATAACTGAACTTGCGCAAGATACGAGTCAGCCCTTCCTTCTGTGAGCCGCCAAGAGCTAACCAACCCGGATTATTCGCGAATTTTCGTGAATAATCCGGGTTAAAATGGTATGAACTGCAGTATCCTTGAAATGGAATAACAGCCCGGTATAGCGCTGAGTATACCACAGGCCTGTTGCATGCCATCAGTGCACGGGGGGTGCCGGCGGGGGAGGGATCCGCGCCGATGTAGGTCCGCGAAAATGGAAAGGGCGGAATTCAGAGCGCGATGCTAGACGGCAAAGCTTTCCCCGCAGCTGCAGGTGCGCGAGGCGTTCGGGTTGTTGAAGTGAAATCCCTTGCCGTTCAAACCGCCGGAAAATTCCAGGGTCGTATTACAGAGATAGAGAAAGCTGCGCAGGTCGGTCACCACCTTGATGCCGTTGTCTTCAAACACCTGATCCTCGGGCTGGGATTGGTTGTCGAACTCCAGGTTGTACGTCAGGCCCGAGCAACCGCCGCTGGTCACGCTGACGCGCACGAAATACTCGTCCAGCGGGCGACCCTGAGCCTGGAGCAGTTCTACGATCTTTTCTTTGGCGCTTTCCGCTACGAAAACCATAGTCGCATACGTTTTTTCGGAAATGTTCCGATTTCACGAAGATAACAACTTTCAGTTGGTTCGGGTTTCTCAGACAGCCGATTGATGGCGAGCCCAGAGGGGACTTTGGCGGCGAAGGAGGTGCACGGCTTCGGTCACCAGCTCTTCAGCCCGGCGGATTTCAGCCTGGGTAGTGTATCGGCCCAGGCTGAAGCGGAGGGAGGCAAAGGCTTCATCGGCCGTGCGCCCCATGGCTTGCAGAACGTGGGAGGGTTGCACGG
>JAJDFU010000494.1 GCA_020528935.1 Saprospiraceae bacterium
CCAGGTTGTTATCCGTGTTTAACCGGAGTTTTATCTCCGGCTTTTTGAGGTTCTCGATCCGCAGTGCGCCCCTGGCGTAGCCGTCGGCAAACCGGACGTCCAGCGTATCCATGTGGAGGCGGGCCTGGGAGAGGTCTGCCGAATCTCCGGTGGTGACTGCCATTTTCATGTTGAAGGACTCCAGGAGGGTTTTCCCGCTTTCTTTCTCGGAAATGCGCACGTCCTGGGCTTCAAATCGGGCTTCGACGTACGGAAGGGCATCGGACAGGGTTTCGCCTTTCAGGCTGCCTTCCAGGCTCATCCTTCCGCCTCCCGAGAAGCGTTTGGGATCCACATTCAGAAACCGGTTGGAAACGAGCCCCAGCAGGGCCAGGTCGTTCTGTTCGGCCCGGAAACGGAGATCGGCATAGCCGTTTTGAAGCAGATCGCAGGTGCCGGAAAGGTGAAGCGAAGCACCGTCCAGCGTCAGGTCTGCCCTGGGCAGTGCGGCTACCTGGGATTTCGGATCGTAATGGACCTCGCCCTCGAAGCGCAGGCTGTGGGCTTTTGCCAACGTGCTATTCCGGGTGCGGAGGGAGTCGAGCTGAAGCTGAAAGGACAGCTCGTTGAATATGCTGTCCCGGGAAGCGTACAGGCGATCGGTGAACTGGTCCAGTTCTCCGGCCAGGTAGGTGTCGGCAGGTTGGTGATCCAGCGTAAAGCGGAAGCTGTCGATGGAGAGCTTTTTCAGGTCCAGGCTGTACTGGACCGGTTTTCGGGAAACCGTGTCGAGCTCCTTTTCGACAGCGGGTTTTGGGGCGAAGGTAAGCGCCCGGCTCAGGTTAGTCGTGCTGTCAGGGTAGATGATAAGCCCGGCATAGCCGTTCTCCAGTTCAATGGCCTGAATGCTGAGTTGGTCGCTGATCAGCTTCCAGGGGTTGACGGCTACCAGCAGCCGCTGAAGAGCCAGAATAGGCTGTTCGCCGGAAGGGCGCTCCGCCCCGGGGCGCTCGTAGTAGGCAATGTCGTGCAGCACCAGGCTCAGGTTGGGCAGGTGGCGGAGCAGGTTGATATCGGCATCGTCCAGTACGAGTTCGCCTTGCTGAGATGTATTGAAGAGGTCAATCGCCCGCTGGGCGAGCCGGTCTTCCAGCACCTTAACGACCAAGGCGAGCACAAGCAGCAGCCCGAGCAAGACGCCCAGAATGCGCAACGGCCATTTTATCCAGGGGGATGACATGCAAAGGGGTTTAAGGCTGCCCTTAATATACAGCAGAATACGGTGGCATGCCAGTGCCGGGTATGGTCCTTCTGAGGAGACCGGTAAAACCTCAATCGCTCCTATTCCGCGATCAGGATGTATTTGTTCTTTTTGCCGTTCTCTACCAGCAGGAATCGGCCGTGCAGCAAAGAATTTGAATCTACGATAATTTCGTGGGCTTCGATCTTTTCCTTGTTCACGCTGATGGCCTTGCCTTTGATAGCCCGCCGGGCTTCACCTTTGGAGGGTAGGATGTCTGTAGCATCGGTGAGCAGGTCCACAATGTTGAGGCCGGAAGCCAGGATCTCGCGTGAAAGACGCCGGTGGGGGATCTCCTGGGCCACGGTCTCCAGCTCTTGCTCGCCCAGCGACAGCAGGTTTTGCCGGTCGGCCTTTTTGTTGAACAGCAGTTGGCTGACGTTCAATACCGACTGGTAGGCCTCGTCGCCGTGGATGCGACGGGTGAGTTCCTCGGCCAGCAGCCGCTTTCGCTCGATGGGGTTGTCGGCCAGTTCGCGCTCCAGGGTTTCGACTTCTGCTTTGGACTTGAGGGTGAAGTACCGGGTAAATTGAGGCAGGTCGGCATCGGCGGCATTGATCCAGAACTGGTAAAACTTATAGGGCGAGGTCATGTCCGGATCCAGCCAGATGTTGCCGCTTTCGCTCTTGCCGAACTTGCTGCCGTCGGCCTTGGTGAGCAGAGGGGTGGTGAGCGCATATGCTTTTTCGCCCAGGTTGCGGCGCACGAATTCCGTGCCCGTGGTGATGTTGCCCCACTGGTCGGAGCCCCCCATCTGCAAGCGGCAATCGTGCTGTTGGAAAAGCGTTTGGAAGTCGTAGCCCTGGATGAGCTGGTAGCTGAACTCGGTAAAGGAAATTCCGGTCTCCAGCCGGCTTTGCACCGATTCCTTGCTCATCATGTAGTTGACCGTAATGGATTTGCCCACCTCGCGCAGGAAGTCCAGGACGTTCATGTCGCGGTAGAAGTCGAGATTGTTTACCAGCAAAGCCTTATTCGGTCCGTCCTCGAAGTTGAGCAGTTGGCGGAATTGGGCGGTCTGTCGCCGGAGGTTGGCGTCCAGCTCCTCGTAGGTCTTCAACTGCCGCTCTTTGTCCTTGCCGCTGGGATCGCCGATGCGGCCCGTGGCACCGCCCATCAGCACCATGGGGGTGTGCCCCGCCCGCTGGAAGAGGGTGAGCAGCATGACCTGCACGTAATTGCCGATGGTGAGCGAGGGCGCTGTGGGGTCAAAGCCGATGTACCCGCGCACGGGACCTTCGGCCAATAGACCCTCTACGCCCGGCGTGAAATCCTGAAGCATGCCGCGCCACTTCAGCTCGGCGATGAAATCCTGCATGGTACTGTGCGTTCTATTTGAGGAGGGCAAAGGTAAGGGGGAATAGTGGAATGTTGATATATCGGAGGGTTGGGTGAATGGGTGCGGCGGACTGTCCACTGAAATAAATCCGTCGCGATTACATATTTTCGCCCATCGGATGAATGTTCCCTACTTCATAGCCCGGCGCGTGGCGGCCAGCGGCCAGCCCACTTTTTCACGCCTGATCCTGCGCATTGCGGTGGCTGCCGTGGCGATCAGTGTGGCCGTTATGATCATCGCTACTTCACTGATCGCGGGTTTCAAAGAGCAGATCAGCCGTAAAGTGTTCGGTTTTTGGGGCCACATTCACATCACGGATACCAATATCGGCCGCACGGTGCTGGAGAGCTCGCCCGTTTCCCGAAACCAGCCCTTCTATCCATCGCTCGACACCCTGGGACCGGTTCCCTACCAATCGGCCCGGCGGGTATTGGGCATGGAGTTTTGGGGTTCCGACCGCACAACCGGGGGCGTGCGGCACATTCAGGTCTTCGCCTTTCACGCGGGCGTGATCAAAGCCGGAGATGCCATCGAGGGCATATTGCTGAAGGGAGTGGGTTTTGATTTCGACTGGGCCTTTATGAAGGAATACATCAAAGCGGGCAGGGCCCTGAGGCTGCCGGACACCATCCCTTCGCGGGAGATCCTCATCTCCCGGCAGACGGCCGATCGCCTGCAGGTTGGGGTAGGGGATCGCTTCATCGTGCACGTACCGGGCGACGGCAACATGCTGCGGCGCCGCTTTGAGGTGAGCGGCATTTATCGCACCGGGCTGGAGGAATACGACAAGCGCTTTGCCCTGGTGGATATTCGGCAGATCCAGCAGCTGAAAGGCTGGCCGGCCGATCAGGTGAGCGGTTTCGAGGTGTTTGTGGATGACGTACAAGATGTGGAGGTGTTGGCCGATTACATCTACACCGAATTACTGCCCCAGGACCTCTATGCGGAGACCATACGCGAAAAGCTGCCCGAGATCTTCGAATGGCTGGATCTGCAGGACATCAACGAGATCGTCATACTCACCCTGATGCAATTGGTGGCCATCATCAACATGATCACGGCCCTGCTCATCCTCATCCTGGAGCGCACCAACATGATCGGCACCCTCAAAGCCCTGGGCGGCTCCAACTGGCAGATCCGGCGGATTTTTCTCTACTACGCCGGCTACATCATCGTTCTCGGGCTGTTCTGGGGGAACCTCATCGGATTGGGGCTTTGCGTTTTGCAGCAGCAGTTCGGCTTCATACAACTGGACGAGACGAATTACTACCTCTCCGTGGCCCCTATCAAATTCCGCTGGGGCACGATCCTGCTGCTCAATATCGGCACATTACTCATTACACTGATCTTCCTGGTGCTGCCTTCCTGGCTGGTATCCCGCATCGATCCGGTAAAGGCGATCCGGTTCAAGTAGATGGCCAACGGAACGGCACCCACATTCACACCCATACCCACACTCACACTCACACTCACACTCACACCCAAACCTACCCTGTGGACTCAAAGTCGTATGTTTGTGAGCGATCTGAAGTGGGAGCAGCGGTATGATCCATTATTACATCAAAAAAGAAGGGCGCTTGATGGAGCTGGAATCGGCGCAGCCTTCCTGCTGGATAAACATTACGCCCCCCTTCAATACGGAGGAACTGGAAGAGTTTGCCCAGCAGTTTGACATACCGCTCGATTTCCTGACCGACTCGCTGGATATCGACGAGCGCTCGCGGTACGAACGGGAAGAGGACGTGCGGCTCATTCTCCTGAATTCGCCCCTGCTCAACGTGGCGGAGGACGCCTCGGATGCCATTTACATCACGGTGCCGATCGGCATTATCCTCACCCCCGAGAACGTCATCACCATTACGTCCTACACCAATCCGGTGCTGGAGCGCTTTCTGGAACAGCGCGTGAAGCACTTCGATCCTTCGGACGAGGTCCTTTTTGTGCTCCAGATCATGGAGCAAACGGTGTACGGCTTCCTCAACGGCCTCAAAAAGCTCAACCTCAAGCGCAACCTCATCGAAGAAGAACTGTACCATTCCAGCCGCAACAAGGAACTGAAAGACCTGTTGAGCATCGAAAAATCGCTGGTGTATTTCGTCAATGCCCTTCGGGCCAATGAGCTACTTCAGATGAAGATGAAGCGCACCGATCTGCTGCAACTGCGCGAGGACGAGGACAAGGTGGACCTGTTCGAGGATATTATCATCGACAACGGGCAGGCTCTGGAAATGGCCAACGTGTACAGCAATATCCTCAGCGGCACCATGGACGCCTATGCCTCCATTATCTCCAATAACCTGAACGTCACCATCCACCGGCTGACGCTGGTTACGATTTTCCTCGCCGTACCCACTCTCCTGGCCAGCGTGTACGGCATGAATATTCCCCTGCCCATGCAGGAAAACAACTTCGCCCTCTACCTGATTATTGGTCTGTCCGTTATTCTCAGTCTGCTTATGGCCTGGTACTTTCAGCGGAAGCGATATTTCTAGTTGACAATGAGTGCCTTGCGGCGGGGGAGTCATTCGGGATCCGGCTTTTTATACTCAAATAAGTGTTAATCGCCCCGGTTTTCCACAGGGGTTTTCCACAATGTGTATAACATAGTGCCTTTTTGTAATGCCTTGACAAACAATGTGTAAGCACTATTTTCCACATTCTGTGGAAAAATGACCATTCCCTCACCTGAATTAGCCATTAATTTAGTGTTAAGCACCGCAAGAGCAGGCTCCGGTTCGGCTCCCTGCACCGGTTCTTCTTCTTTTCAGCAGGGGAATCTCCCAGGGCGAGTGTGTCAACACTCGGGCTGCCGGTCTTTGCTCTTTAGTGAACGAAGCATATTCCAGAAAAATCAAAAAAGTAAAAGCTCCATGGCTAACGTTCAGGAACCGATCTTACAGGACAACCCCAATCGCTTTGTCCTTTTTCCCATACAGCACGACGACATCTGGGCCTATTACAAGAAGCAGGAAGCCAGCTTCTGGACGGCCGAAGAGATCGATCTCTCCGCCGACCTCAACGACTGGAAGTCCAAACTCAACGACGACGAGCGCCACTTCATCAAGCACGTACTGGCTTTCTTCGCGGCCAGCGACGGTATTGTCAATGAAAACCTGGCCGAAAATTTCGTCAATGAAGTCCAGTATACGGAGGCGAAGTTCTTCTACGGTTTTCAGATCATGATGGAGAACATTCACTCCGAAACCTATTCCCTGCTTATCGATACCTACATCAAGGATCCGGAAGAAAAGGATTACCTCTTCAACGCCATTGAGCACATGGACTGTGTGAAAAAGAAGGCCGACTGGGCCCTTCGGTGGATCGAGAAAGGCAGTTTTGCCGAGCGGCTCGTCGCCTTTGCCGCCGTGGAGGGCATTTTCTTCAGCGGATCCTTTTGCTCTATCTTCTGGCTGAAAAAGCGCGGACTCATGCCGGGGCTCAGCTTCAGCAATGAGCTCATCAGCCGCGACGAAGGGCTCCACTGCGATTTCGCCTGCCTGTTGTACAACGACCACCTGCAGAACAAGCTGTCTGACGAAACGGTACGCACCATAATTGCGGATGCGGTGGCGATCGAAAAGGAGTTCGTATCGGACGCCCTGCCCGTCAACCTCATTGGAATGAATGCAGAGCTGATGTGCCAGTACATCGAGTTCGTAGCGGATCGCCTGCTCACGGCCCTGAACCAGGAGAAAATATTCGGCGTGGAAAACCCCTTCCCCTGGATGGATATGATCAGCCTGCAGGGAAAGACCAACTTCTTCGAGAAGCGCGTGGGCGACTACCAGAAAAGCGGGGTCATGGCCGGGCGCGACAAACAGGTGTTTTCGCTGGATGAAGATTTTTGAGCGTCACGGTACGAGGTATCCGATCGCTCCGCGGAGCTATTGTCCGGGGCGAAAAGAGAATAGGCAACAACCCATTAAATCACCACCATCATGTACGTCATAAAACGAAGCGGCAAGCAGGAGGATGTGAGTTTCGACAAGATCACAGCCCGCATCAAAAAGCTCTGCTATGGCCTGGATCCCGATTACGTGGACCACATCGCCATTGCCAAAAAAGTCATACAGGGGCTCTATGCCGGAGTCACTACCACCGAACTCGACAATCTGGCTGCCGAAACGGCGGCTACGATGGCCACGGATCATCCGGACTACGCCATTCTGGCGGCCCGCATTGCGGTCTCTAACCTGCACAAGAACACAAAAAAGTCTTTTTCCAGGACCATGCGGGATCTCCACCAGTACATCGACCCGAAAACCGGGGAGAATGCGGGTCTCATTGGGGATGAGACGTTCGAGCTCATCTGGAAATACCGCGATGAGCTCGATTCGGCCATCATCTACGATCGCGATTACAGCTTCGATTTTTTCGGTTTTAAAACGCTGGAGCGCTCCTACCTGCTGCGGATGAACGGCGAGGTCGTGGAGCGCCCCCAACACATGCTCATGCGCGCCGCGGTGGGCATCCACGGAGAAGATATCGAAGCGGCGGTAGAGACCTACAACTACATGTCGGAAAAGTGGTTTATCCACGCCACCCCCACACTATTCAATGCCGGCACGCCGAAGCCGCAATTGTCCAGCTGTTTTCTGCTGAGCATGACGGAGGACAGCATTTCCGGTATTTTTGAAACACTATCCCGCTGTGCGAAGATCTCCCAGTCCGCCGGGGGTATCGGGCTCAGCATCCACAACATCCGGGCCACCGGCTCCTACATCAAGGGAACGGGCGGCTCCTCCAACGGCATTATTCCCATGCTGCGGGTGTACAACGATACCGCCCGCTACGTGGACCAGGGCGGCGGCAAGCGCAAAGGTGCCTTTGCCGTTTACCTGGAACCCTGGCATGCCGACGTATTTGAGTTCCTGGACCTGAAGAAGAACCACGGCAAAGAAGAGCTCCGGGCCCGCGATCTGTTCTACGCGATGTGGATCCCGGATCTGTTCATGGAGCGGGTGAAAGAAGACGGCGACTGGTCGCTCTTCTGCCCCAATGAGGCACCGGGCCTGTACGATTGCCACAGCGGCGAGTTCGAAGCCCTCTATCATCGCTACGAGCAAGAGGGTAGGGCCCGCAAGGTGGTCAAGGCGCAGGAACTCTGGTTTGCGATCCTGGAAAGCCAGATCGAGACCGGTACGCCGTACATCCTGTACAAGGATGCGGCCAATCGCAAGAGCAACCAGAAAAACCTGGGTACCATCCGGTCCAGCAACCTCTGTACGGAGATCATCGAATACACCTCGCCCGATGAGGTCGCCGTGTGTAATCTGGCCTCCATTGCGCTCAACAAGTTTGTGGGCGAAGACCGCACTTACGATTTCGAGAAGCTTTACGAGGTTGCGCGCGTAGTGACCCGCAACCTCAACAAGGTCATTGACATCAACTACTATCCGATCCCGGAAGCTCGCAACAGCAATATGCGACACCGGCCCATCGGCATAGGGGTACAGGGCCTGGCCGATGCCTTCATACGCATGCGTTTTGCGTTCGACAGTGAGGAGGCGCGTCAGCTCAACCGGGATATTTTTGAGACCATCTACTTTGCGGCCCTCACCGAAAGCTGTGCCCTGGCCGAAACACACGGGCATTACGAGACGTACCCCGGCTCGCCGGCCAGTGAGGGGGTGCTCCAGTACGACCTCTGGGGCGTAACGCCCACCGACCGCTGGGACTGGGACGGCCTCAAGGACCGCATTGCCAAACACGGCTTGCGCAACAGCCTGCTGCTGGCGCCCATGCCTACGGCCAGTACCTCCCAGATCCTCGGCAATAACGAGTGTTTCGAGCCCTATACCGCCAACATCTACACCCGCCGTACCCTGAGTGGGGAGTTCATTGTGGTGAACAAGCATCTGCTCAAAGATCTCATCGGCCTGGGGCTTTGGAATTCGGATATGAAGCAGCGGCTCATTGCGGCCAACGGATCCGTTCAGGGTTTCGAAGACATTCCGGAACACATACGCGAACTGTACAAGACGACCTACGAGGTCAGCCAGCGGGTGATCATCGACATGGCGGCCGACCGGGGCGCGTACATTTGCCAGAGCCAGAGCATGAATCTCTTCATGGAAAATCCCAATTACTCCAAGTTGAGCTCCATGCACTTTTACGCCTGGCAGAAAGGGCTCAAAACGGGTATGTATTACCTCCGCAGCAAGGCGGCCACCGACCCCATCAAGTTTACCATTGAGCACAGCAAGCGCCAGGAGGTCGCCGGGCGAAAAAAGGCCGAAGCCGCCAAAGGGGCGGCCCAGGCGGTGCCCAATGAGCCCGAACGGGCAGCAAGCGAAGGAGAGGCCTGCAACCTGGACGATCCCGATTGCTTGATGTGCGGCTCCTAGCGGGTTCGCAACCGCTTACAAAGCAAGTCGAACACCGAAACACTCCCTCCTTTTTCTACTTACTGATGCTGAACCCGGCCCTGGCCTTTTGCCAGGTTCCGGGTTTTTTTTTGTTTTGAGGTGTGATATACACCTAAACCCAATCATCATGCCTCTCCGATTCCCGGGCTGGAGCCTCCTGCTGTTGCTGTGGGCTTGCCAGCCGCCCTCACCGCCAATTGAAAAACAGGTGGAAGCCACTGCCGAAACCCAGCCTGTCCGGGCCACAACCGGTCTGGATGCGGCAGACGATCCGGCCATTTTCGTTCATCCGCAAGATCCCGCCGGTTCGCTCATTATAGGTACCAACAAAAAGGCCGGTCTGTCCGTGTACAATCTCGAGGGCAAAGAGCTGTTCTTTACTCCGGCCGGCGATGTGAACAATGTGGACCTGCGCAGCGGCATTCTCTTGCCGGATAGCAGCCGGGTCACCTGGGTGGCCAGCAGCGAGCGCCGCACCAATCGCATACTCGTACACCGGCTCGATCCCGCCACGGGGGAACTGACGGAGATCAGCGGCAAGCGGTTGCAGACCGACCTGCTGGAAATTTACGGGCTCTGCATGTATCGCAGCCCGGTGACCGACAGCCTGTACGTATTTGTCAATGGGAAAAGCGGTCGCATCCAACAGTGGACACTGCATCCGGATGGCGCCAATGAGGTGAGCGGGACGATGGTGCGAGAGATACAGGTAGCCAGCCAGCCCGAAGGCATGGTTGCCGATGACGATCTGGCCTTCTTATACGTGGGCGAAGAAGACTCGGGGGTATGGCGGTTTGCGGCCGAGCCCGACGGCAGCAAGCAGGGGCAATACCTACCCATGACCGGCAGGGACAACCCCTACATCCGCTTCGATGTGGAAGGCCTAGCCCTTTACCTCGGCCCTGGCAACAGCGGTTACCTCCTCGTCTCCTCCCAGGGCAACAACAGCTACGCGGTGTACGAACGGGCCGACAGCAACCGCTACCTCGGCAGCTTCACCCTGCGCGATGCTCACATCGACTCGACGGAAGACACCGACGGCATCGATGTGACGGCCTGTGCCCTGCCGCCTCCTTTCGAGAAGGGCTTGTTTGTCGCCCAGGATGGCTATAATAAGGATCCGGAAGGGCGGGCACAGCCTCAGAATTTCAAACTGGTGCCCTGGTCCGCTATCGCCGCGCAGTTTGATCCGCCCCTCCTGGAGACGGGGCAAAAATGCGGTGCGGAAAACCTTCAGTAAGACCGTAAATTGCAGCGGCATCCCGAACCCTCACTTCCATGCCCGATCTGTTTTTGATCATCGTGATCCTGCTCTTTGCCCTTGCCGTTACGGACCTCGTGGTGGGCGTAAGCAACGATGCGGTTAACTTTCTCAATTCGGCCATTGGCTCCAAGGTAGGCAGCCGCCGGCAGATCATGATCGTAGCCAGCCTGGGTATTTTTTTCGGAGCCGCCTTGTCCAGCGGTATGATGGAAGTGGCCCGAAAAGGCATCTTCAACCCGGCCTTTTTCACTTTTATGGAGATCATGATCCTTTTCCTGGCGGTCATGCTTACGGATATCATCCTGCTGGACCTCTTTAACACTTTCGGGATGCCTACCTCCACCACCGTATCCATTGTATTTGAGCTATTGGGTGCGGCAGTGGCCCTGGCGGTGATCAAGTCCATGGGTGAGGCGGGGGGCTTGTCGGGG
The DNA here is from genome assembly GCA_020528935.1 of Saprospiraceae bacterium. Lineage (GTDB taxonomy): Bacteria > Bacteroidota > Bacteroidia > Chitinophagales > Saprospiraceae > JAJDFU01. The sequence goes on from JAJDFU010000494.1 coordinate 10,683, forward strand.
GTAAGCGAGTACATCAACTCTTCCAGTGCCCTGGCCATTATTACGGGCATTTTCCTCTCGGTGGGCATTGCGTTCACGGTAGGTGCCCTGGTCATGTACGTATCCCGTTTCCTGTTTACCTTCAACTACCAGCAGCGCAGCCGGTGGATCGGCATTGTGTGGAGCGGCCTGGCAACGGCGGTCCTGTTCTTTTTTCTTTTTTTCAAAGGACTGAAGGGATCCGGCTATGTTCCCGAATCCTGGGTACAATGGATCAGTAGCCACCCATTCACCCTTATCGGAGGCGGTACGCTATTCTTTTCGGGGGTGATGTACCTGCTGGTGCGCAGCGGAATAAATATTCTCCGGATCGTCGTCCTGTTCGGCACCTTTTCACTCGCTATGGCCTTCGCGGGAAACGACCTGGTCAATTTTATCGGTGTGCCCATTGCGGGATTTCAATCTTATCTGGCCTGGCGGGATACCGGTGTGCCGGCTGATGAATACGGTATGGATGTGCTGAGCGGGGCCTATCCCACCCAACCTTACCTGCTGATGGGGGCCGGCATCATCATGATCGTTACGCTCTGGTTCTCTAAAAAAGCGCGGTCGGTTACCGAGACGGAAGTCAACCTGGGCCGCCAGAGCGAAGGCCTGGAGCGTTTTTCGCCCAATTGGCTATCCAGGAGTATCGTGCGAGGTTTGTACGGGGCAAGCAAGAATGCGTCTTCGCTCTTACCCCAATCCTGGCGAAAGGAGGCCGAAAAGCGCTTCGAACTCAAGCTGCCCGATAAGCCGGAGAAAGGGGAAGATTACGATCCGCCGGCGTTTGACCTGGTCCGGGCTTCGGTCAATCTCACCGTTGCTAGCGCCCTAATAGCCCTCGCTACCTCTTACAAGCTACCCTTGTCTACGACCTATGTGTCCTTTATGGTGGCCATGGGCACCTCGCTTTCCGACCGGGCCTGGGGGCGGGACAGCGCTGTTTACCGGGTGGCCGGTGTGCTCAATGTCATCGGGGGCTGGTTTGCCACAGCACTGATCGCCTTTACGGTATCAGCTACCTTCGCATCCCTGCTCTACCATTTTCAGATCTGGGCCGTGCTGGGCTTGGTTTTGCTGGCCGGTGCAGCTATCAGCCGAAGCATCGTGGTGCACAAGCGGCGGGAAATCCGAAAGAAAAAACTGGAGGCCTATGCCAAGGATACCGTTCAGTTGGAGGCGGAAACCGTAGTTCGAAATACAGCCAATTCCGTAGCCGAAACCCTGGCCACTTCCCGGCAGGCGATCGGAGCGGCTCTTCAGGGCCTGCTTACCGACAGCTTGCCGGATGTAAGTCGATCTCAGCGCATTGTCGCGGAGCAAAAACGGAAAAGTCAGGAATTCCGGTATGCATTTTACAATGACATCGGCCGGATCCGGGAAGAGCAACAGGAGGGCAGTCGGACCTACCTGTTGATGTACGATCTGGAGCAGGACTACCTGCAATCGGCCGAATTCATCATCCGGGCTATTGCCGAGCATGTGGGTAATGTACACGCCCCGCTATTGCCCGACCAGGTAGAACATTTGAAGGAGTTGCGCCAACGCGTCGCCAACTATCTCGAACGGATAGAGACCGGCCTGCGAAATGCTTCCTTTGCATCGTATTCGGATGTACTTCAGGAAAAGCAAGATCTGCACCAGGCTATCGAGCGGCTGTTGTCACGTCAGGTCCAGGGCATCAAAGAGAAGACGTATAGCGCCCGGAACAGTCTGTTATTTTTGAGCCTGGCCCTCGAATTTAAAGACCTTATAGCCGTGGCCGCCCGTTTTTACAAGCTCTACCATCGCCTTCACCATTACTCGCCGGAGAACCCCTGGACCCTGGTGGCCGGCGGGCGACCCTAAAAAAACCGGCAACAGGTATCCAAACCCATTGCCGGTCCTTCTTTTGAAATCATAAACTGCCCCTTACTTCTCGGGCGGCAGGATGACGGCGTCGATGACGTGTACTACTCCATTAGAGGCCTTGATATCGGCCATCTTCACGGTTGCATTGTCGATCATGACTGCGTCGCCTTTCATTTTCACGGTAGCTTCAGCACCTTGCACCGTACCGGCTTTCATGCCATCCGACAGATCGCCGGACATCACTTTGGCCGGAACCACGTGATAAGTGAGAATTTCTACCAATTGCTCCTTGTTCTCCGGCTTGAGCAGACTCTCCAGCGTACCTTCCGGAAGTGCAGCAAAGGCATCATTGGTCGGAGCGAACACCGTAAAGGGGCCTTCGCCCTGAAGGGTCTCTACCAGTCCGCCCGCTTTCACGGCCTGTACCAGGGTGGAGAGTGAGGGGGTTTCCATAGCCAAAGCGACAATATCTTTTTCCATGGGCTTTTCTTCCATGGCCGTCTCTTCGGCTTCAGCAGTGGTTTCTTCTGTCGTCTCTTCCTCCGTAGCCGTGCCACTGTTGGTGCAGGCTGCGAAGCTCAGAATGATAAATAGCAAAAAGAAATTTTTCATGTGCGTGGGTTTTTGTACTTAACCCAACCTAACGGGATCGAAAAGGTTCAGTTGGGCGACTCTCTTTTTTCTCAATTTCAAGAGCTTAAATACTTTTTGCTGCTTTTTCATTGCAGGGTAAAAAAACACCAGGCCACCTTTGGCAGCTTGGTGTAAAAAATCTTGCAAACCCGCGTTTGAGCAGTAGGCCAACGAGGAGATCTGGTCATCAGGTCGGCCCCCTTTACGGGCTTAACGCACGATTACCTTTTCGGTATAGGTCTCTTCAGCGGTTTCGATCCGGAGGAAATACATTCCCGCCGGCAGGTCCGACAGATCCAGTTGGTGCATATTTTCCTGCAGGTTGTTCAGCAACCGGATTTGCTGTCCGGCGGTTGTGATCACGCTAATCCGCTGCATGGGATCCGATGCCTGCACGGTCAGGAGCCCGGAGGTAGGGTTAGGCGCAATGGCAAGGTCGCTTTCTAAAGCCGACAAGCTACTCGGTGCCGGTGCCGGTGCGCTCAGCTGCCGGATCGTCTGCAAGGGAGTAGTATGAGCCTGTGCCAGGGTGCCGCCGTTGGTAATACCGGTGAGGGTAACCGCATCGATGTACACCTGATCCTGGTTGGCGCTTGCATCACACTGGAATCGGAATCGAGCATTGTTGCTGAGGTTGACGCTGCCGTTATCCAGAGTGACTGTGGCCACATAGAAGGACCCGTTCTGGAAACTGCTGCCGCTCGCATAGGTGGCTACCGTCTGCCAGCCCGAGCCGATGTTGTAGCGCACCCAGAAGTCCTCTCCGTTTTCCATGCTGTTGGGGTAGAAGTAGAATTCCAGCTCCACGGCATCGTAACTGCTTAGGTCGTAGTTGGTGGAAGTCATAGACTGAATACCTCCAGGCGATCCAAGAGCGAACTTCGCTGCACCGCATCCGATTTGGCCAGCGCACGCAGTTGCTGCATGGCCAGGGCATCGCCCTGCACGATGTAGGCCGTGCGGTCCTGGCTTAGTTCCACTTTGCCTTCTTCAGTCCAGTAATAAGTGTTTTGGCCCCAAAGGGTATGAGCAAACAGACATACCACGGCGAGGGCCATCCAAGGTAGAGATGCACTCTTCATAGGATAAGGGGATTAAAGAGTTTGAGAATAAAATTTGGTTGAAGCGTGAAATGAACCTATGAAAAATTGCTTGATCAAAAAAGTGCAAAACCTATTTGGCGTAAAAAAAGCGCGCCGGGCTACCTTAGCCCGGCGCGCTCCGCCACAGGGAGTGGGGATGAGCTCGACCTAGATGTCGGCCTGCAGGAAATCTTCTTTGCTGCGGTATGAGAGGGCTTCCAGGCCTTGTTTGGACAACATTTTATTTATGGCCGGGAGTTGGTCCATGAGTTTTTCCAATTCGCTTTCAGCCGCTTTTAACTCGGATTGACGAGGTTTCATCTTGTCCATCTGACCACTGGAGGGCGGTCGGGGAAACCCGGCAACCTCGCCATACAAACTGGCGATCTTTTCCCGCAATTGAGGTTCGGCCGACCCCACATAGTTGTCGCCGCTCAGCCCGCCCAGGCACTCATTGAGGCCTTGACGCTAGGGGACCAGAC
>JAJDFU010000233.1 GCA_020528935.1 Saprospiraceae bacterium
CATGCGGCAGCCCGACCCGGATCGGCGTTTCAACCCGACCACGGATCGTCCGAACGCCAAAAGCGCTGTTGTCGGCTTTCGGTCTCCCGTTCCCGGCGAGTTTGGTCAAAGGCATCCCGAGGCAGAAAGGGCCGGGTAGGGGAGGGATCCTCCCGTTCCCAGCTGTACACCGGCTTTTCTTCGTCCTTTTCGATGCGCCCTTTGAACCAATAGGCTACAAATATGCCCACCAGGGCGCCCAGGAGGTGGCTCTCCCAGGAAATGCCGTCCTGACCGGGCAGAATGCCCAGGAACATAGAACCGTAATAGAACACCACGATCAGCGAGAGTACGATGGATTTGACGCTGCGCCGGAAAATGCCGGTCCAGAACACAAAAGCCACCAGGCCGTACACCACACCGGAGGCGCCAATGTGTATGACGGGCCTGCCAAACAGCCACACGGCAATGCCGGTAAGCAGATAGATCATGATGAAAGCCTGGGTGGCGATGCGGCGGTAGAAAAAGAACAGGATGCCTGCCAGAGCGATGTAGGGTACCGTGTTGCTGATGAGGTGCGACCAGCTGCCGTGGAGGAGCGGAGAGAGCAGAATACCCCGCAGGCCGAGGACGGAGCGGGGGTACAACCCAAAAACCCCAAAGGACATACCCACGGCCGTATTGACGATGTGGATGATCCACATGAGAAGCAGGATGGATAAGGGCAGATAAATTCGAACGGGAATGCGTTGTTTGGAATGGGTAGAATTCAAAAAGACAAGATTTTAGTGAAACACCTCAGGCTAGTATATCAACCATCTCCAGCAGCATCGGGTTGATTTCCTGGTGGTGTTTAGTGGCCAATTCCAGTGGGGTAAGTACAATTTGATTGTTGATTTCGCCCACCATTAGGCCGGCTTTCCCTTCCTGCAGGGCTTGCACAGCGGCTATGCCCATGCGGCTGGCCCGCACCCGTTCCATACAGGTAGGGCGCCCTCCGCGCTGAATGTGCCCCAGTACGGTGACCTTGATCTCGTACTGGCTGAATTTTTTGCCGACCCGCTCGGCTATCGTAAAAGCACCGCCGGCATCGTCGCCTTCGGCTACCACTACAATGCTGGAGTTCTTCTTCTTGCGAATGTAGCCTTGTTCCAGGGTTTGGATAAGGTGCTCGATATTGGTCTTGCTCTCCGGCACCAGCACGGCTTCGGCACCGGTAGCAATCCCCGCCCGCAGCGCGATGAAGCCTGCATCCCGGCCCATCACCTCCACGAAAAAGAGCCGGTCGTGCGCATTGGCCGTGTCCTTGATGTTGTCAATGGCATTCATGGCCGTATTGATGGCCGTATCGTAGCCGATGGTGAAATCGGTGCCGTACAGGTCGTTATCGATCGTTCCCGGGCAACCTATGATCTTGATGTCGGGGTACTCCGACATCAGGATCTGCGCCCCTTTGAAGGTGCCGTCGCCGCCAATGGCAACCAAGCCCTCGATCCCGGCCTCCTGCAGTTGGCGGTAAGCTTTGGCCCGCCCGGCTTCCGTTCGGAATTCCTGGCTGCGGGCCGAACGCAGAATGGTGCCGCCCTGCTGGATGATGCCACTCACCGAGCCCTGTTCCATGGGCAGGATATCTCCTTCGATCATACCCTGATAGCCGCGCCGAATGCCGAATACTTCCATACCCTGATAAAGGCTCATGCGCACTACAGCCCGTATGCAGGCGTTCATGCCGGGTGAATCGCCTCCGGAAGTGAAAACCGCGATCTTTTTCATAGCGTAAATTTAAGCTGCCGGTTGTATTCCTGATGGAGTTAGCGCGGAAACCTGCGCCGCACCGTGCGAACGAAGTCCCGGGCAATGGGCTCGCGCTCCTCGCTGAGCCAATGGTATTGATCGGCCATTTGTTCCAGGTAGTGCTGAGCTTCGCTGAATTGGTCGTACTGATTGAGAAAATGAAGTGCTTGCTCAAAGGTGCTGCGGTCTCCGCCGAATAATTCGTTGGTGAACAACAGGCGATCGTTGATGGTAAAGGCTTTCCGAAGGTCGCTTATGGGGCTGTTGCTCAGTTTGTCGCCCAGTTCGTTTGTCTTGGGTTGCTCAAAAAGCTTGCCCATGGGCGTGCCGGGCATGTCGGCCGGCGGCCGGGAAGGCGGATCCGCTTCCGGAGGGGCAACCGGGGGCGTAGAGGCGGGGACCGACGGCTCGGGGGCCGGCG
>JAJDFU010000540.1:0-2291 GCA_020528935.1 Saprospiraceae bacterium
CCCGGCACGGGATTGCAGCAGCTGGCCAGGGTATAATCGTAGCTCTCGGCCGGCTCACCGTTGATGAGCAGGCGCGGCTGAACCGGGGTTTTCCGGCGTTTCTTTCGGGGCTCTTCCTTTCGCGCAGGCACCTCCACCTTCAGCTCGATCTCCCTGCGCTCCAGGCGGCCGTCCACCAGTTGGAAATCCTTGAATATGTCGGGTATGGTGAGCTTATCCGTAGCGATGGCGTAGTAGAAGTCGATATGAGAAGGGTAGTTGTAGAACTTGGACAGCCAGTCTACCGCCTCGTCAAAATCGGTCTTGAGGTGGCGCAGCTTGCGCTGCAGAGCTTCCTTGCCCACCTCCGATTCGGCGCGGCGCTCTTCCTTCATTACCGAGCGGATCTTGGACTTGGCCTTGCCCGTGATCACCAGCTTGAGCCAATCCTCGTTGGGCTTCTGGTTCTTGTTGGTGATCACCTTCACCTGGTCGCCGTTCTGCAGCTTGTAGCCCATTGGCACCAGCTTGTTGTTCACCTTCACGGCAGTGCAGTGGTAGCCCACGTCCGTGTGGATGTGAAAGGCGAAGTCCAGGGCGGTGGCGCCCATGGGCAGCACCTTGAGTTCGCCGGTAGGCGTGTACACGTACACTTCATCGTGGAAGAGGTTATTCGCCTTGAAATCGCCCAGAAATTCGATGGCATCGCTGTTGGGGTCTTCCAGAATCTCCCGCACGCTGTCCAGCCAGCGCTCGTATACGTCGGGCTGGCCGTTCATGCCTTTGTATTTCCAGTGGGCCGCAAAACCGCGCTCGGCAATTTCGTCCATGCGCTGGCTGCGGATCTGTACTTCTACGTATCGTCCCCGTGGACCGATAACGGTGGTGTGCAACGACTCATACCCATTGGCCTTGGGCGTAGTAATCCAGTCCTTGAGCCGGTCGGGGATGGGGGTGTGCACATCCGTCACAATGGAGTACACCTGCCAGCAGATCGGCTTTTCCATATTGCGGGGCACGTCCACAATGATGCGAATGGCAAACAGATCATAGATCTCTTCGAACTGGACCCGCTTGGTCCGGATCTTGTTGGCAATGGAGTGGATGGATTTGGGGCGGCCGATGATCTTGTAAGACACCCCCAATTCATCCAGCCGGATGCCCAGCGGGCGGATAAACTCCTGGATGTAGCGCTCGCGGTCGCGCTTGGTCTCCTGCAGTTTGCGGGCAATCTCGTGATAATCTTCCGGCTCGGTCACCTTCATGCACAGATCCAGGAATTCGGTGCGGAAAGAATACAGGCCGAGCCGGTGGGCCAGAGGGGCATAGATGTAGCTGGTTTCGGCAGCGATCTTGAGCTGCTTTTGGGGCGGCATGGCGCCGATGGTGCGCATGTTGTGCAGGCGGTCGGCCATTTTGATGAGTACTACCCGCACGTCCTCCACCAGTGTACTGAGCACTTTGCGGAAGTTTTCCGCCTGGGGATTTTCGGCATTGTAGGCCGCGTCCAGCTTGGTCAGGCCATCCACGATCTTGGCGATGCGCGGACCGAACTCCTCCAGAATGTCCTGCAAAGACACCTCGGTGTCCTCCACGACATCGTGCAGCAGCGCACATACGATAGCCGTCGGTCCCAGGCCGATTTCCTCGGCACAGATGCGCGCCACCGCAATGGGGTGCAAAATATAGGGCTCTCCGCTCTTGCGCCGCTGGCTGCTGTGCGCCTCGACGGCCAGTTCAAATGCCTTGCGGATATTCTTGCGATCCTCTGCATCCATCTTGGACGAAATGGACCGAAGCAACTTCCGGTACTCCTTTTGGATCAGCTTTTTTTCGTCTTCTCGTATGACAAGTGTCTCAGCCATGTATGAATTGCACTCCTTCTCGTTGGTCTCAAATGATATAACACGCAGGACCGCTCTAAAATTCCGAAGCCGAACGGCACTGCTCAAGGCAAACAAAACTACAAAAAGCCCTTTCTCCAACGGACTTCCGGAGCAGTGATCTTCGCCCTATGGAATTTAAGGCAAAAGATCATATCTTTGCAACGCTTTTGAAAAAAGGGGTGTTTTTTCCGCTGAAAACGCCCCTTTTGCCGTATTGAACACGGCAAAGCATCCGGCAGGCGAGCGGCCTTGCCCGGATCCGCCTTGAAATAACCGGGCTGAACTCCAAAAAAAACGGGGTTTGCGGGTGTGGCGAAATTGGTAGACGCGCTAGACTTAGGATCTAGTGCCGCGAGGCGTGGGGGTTCGAGTCCCTCCACCCGCACGAAGGAGGATGGAGGGACGAGAAGTTTACCCCGTCTTAGG
>JAJDFU010000540.1:2391-6489 GCA_020528935.1 Saprospiraceae bacterium
AGTCCCTCCACCCGCACGCAACTTTGAGTAGTGCAGGATGACAGATGCTGACCGATCGGAGTGAGCGTCAGTATCCCTCCACCCGCACGAAGGAGGATGGAGGGGAAACGGCCTCCACTTGAACTACGGCAGTAAGGGAGGTTTATCCTGGCCGAACGCGTCACGGTCGGTATCCCTTCTTCCGAAGAAATCCGCCTGCACAAAGAAAGGCGGGCATGTCTATTTTTTTCACTCCACTGCCGGAGCGCATCACAGGCCCTCCGGCAGTGTCGTATGTAAAGCCGTTGCCCTATGGCAAAAGTCAGCAAGACCGATAAAGACACGCTCAACAGTACGGTGACCGTCACGCTCGAAAAAAGCGATTATCAGCCCAAGGTGGACGAAGAACTTCGCCAATACCGCAAGCGGGCCAGCATAAAAGGGTTTCGCCCAGGCAAAACGCCCATGAGCGTGTTGCGCAAGATGTACGGTAAGTCCATCCTGGCCGAGGTGGTCAACCGCCGCCTACAGGAAGAGCTGTACAACTACCTGGAAGCCGAAAACCTCCAGGTGCTGGGTTCGCCTATCCCTGCCGACGAGCAGGACATCCTCGATTTTGACAGCCCCCGGGACTACACGGTAGCCTTCGACCTGGGTCTGGCCCCGCCAGTGGAAGTCGACGGCATGGATGAAAGCACGGTGCTCGAAAAGCCCGTACCCGAGATCCCGGATACCGATGTAGATGAGGAACTGGAGCGCCTGCGCAAGCAGGCCGGCGAGCGGGTAGAGGTGGATGAGGACGTGGCCGGGGAAGACGTCATCAGCCTGGAGGTCGTGGAGCTGAATGAAGAAGGCCGGCCCAAAGAAGAAGGAGTGGAAGGCGAGTTTGCCCTGCTGGTAGACCGGGCTGCCGAAGACGCCCGGAAAAGCCTGCTGGGCAAGAACAAGGGCGACCAGCTCACGCTCAATCTCTTTGAACTGGAACCGGATACGGACGAAACTTATGTACGCAAGCAATACCTGGACCTGGAAGACGACGACGAGCGGGAACTGAATCCTCATTTCCAGGCGACCATCGCAGGCATCACCCGCCTCGTTCCCGCAGAACTGAACGAGGATTTTTTCAACCAGGTCTTCGGCGAGGAAGAGCCCGTACAGAACGAGGCCGAGGCCCGCGAACGCATTCGCGAGCACATCGCCCGACACTACGAGCGGCAGGCCGATGCCCTCGTCTTTCGCGCTTTCCAGGACTTCATCATGGAGCACAATACCCTGCCCCTGCCCGATGATTTCCTCAAGCGCTGGCTGGTACTCACCAACGAGGAGTTGACCGAAAGCAATGTGGACGACTACTACGAACATTTCTCCAAAAACCTTCAGTGGACCCTCCTGCGCAACAAAATGCTGGAAGACCTGGGCCTGGAAGTGACCGAAGAAGAAGTAGCAGAGCGCATGCGCGACCAGATCCGCGTCTACTTCGGGGGCCAGGCCGACGAAGACCTGATCAATAGCATGGCACAGCGCATGCTGGAAGACACCAAGCAGTACGACCGCCTGGAAGACGAGGTATATACCGACAAGCTGCAGGCCGCAGCCGAAGAACGCCTCACCATCAAGGAAGTGAAGGTCACCGTGGAAGAATTCGAAGCCCGGGTAGAGGAGGCGCAGCGCTCGGCCAGCGCAGCCCGGCAGGCCTCCGAGGAGGAAGAATAATCCGGCCGGGTTCAACCGCAGTAGGTGCTGCGTGTTACTTATATCGACATTGAGCTATTGCACAACCAAACGACTCCTCCTCATGTACAGCAAGGATGAATTTATGAAGTATGCTACCAAGCACCTCGGCATGAGTAGCATGCACCTGGAACAGTATAACCGGAAGGCCTCGGCGGCCTATCCCAACATCGAGGGCTTCACCCCCAACGTGATCGAGGAACGCCAGATGAACGTGGCCGCCCTGGACGTTTTTTCCCGCCTGATGATGGACCGCATTATTTTCATGGGGGTCCCCGTGGATGAGTACGTGGCCAACGTCATTCAGGCTCAGTTGCTCTTCCTGGAATCCACCGATCCCAAGCGCGACGTCCAGATGTTTATCAACAGCCCCGGCGGATCGGTCATCGCCGGATTGGGCATCTACGACACCATGCAGTACGTCACCCCCGACGTCGCCACCATCTGTACCGGCCTGGCCGCTTCCATGGGCGCCGTGCTGCTCACGGCCGGAACCGAAGGCAAGCGAACCTGCCTGTATCACAGCCGCGTCATGATCCACCAGCCCCTGGGCGGTATGCAGGGACAGGTCACGGAAATGGAGATCTACTACAAACTGGTGAAGGAGCAGCAAAAATCGCTCTACGACATCCTGGCCTACCACACCGGCCAGCCCTACGACAAGATCGAAAAAGACTGCGACCGCGACAATTGGATGACCTCCAAGGAAGCGCTCGACTACGGCCTGGTGGACGAAGTACTGGACCGCAACAATCCGCTTCGCCAGAAAGACGAAAACGGTAAAAAGTAGTATCTTCTGATTTTCCGACAGCAGGGCCTCGCGCCCTGCTCCTAATTCGCTCTCGCATGCGCCGGACCAAACAAAGCTATCACTGTACCTTTTGCGGCAAGGAGAAATCCGAAGCCCTTATCCTCATTGCCGGGCTGGAAGGCCATATCTGCGAATCCTGTGTGGAGCAGGCCCACGATATCGTCCAGGAAGAACTGTATGGCAAAAAGAATGCAGCAGGCAGTGAGCACAGTGAATTCCGGCTGCCCGAGTTCATTACCCCCCTGGAGATCAAGGAACACCTCGACAAATACGTCATTGGCCAGCAAGATGCCAAGAAGTTCCTTTCCGTAGCCGTGTACAACCACTACAAGCGCCTCGGCCAGACCCCCGATGAGGTGGAGATCGAAAAGTCCAACATCCTCTTTGTCGGCCCCACGGGCACGGGCAAGACGCTGCTGGCCAAGACCATAGCCAAGTTCCTCAACGTGCCCTTTGCCATTGTGGATGCCACGGTGTTTACTGAGGCCGGCTACGTGGGCGAAGATGTAGAGAGCATCCTCAGCCGCCTGCTCCAGGTGTGTGACTACGACGTGCCGGCCGCCCAGCGCGGCATTGTCTACATCGACGAGATCGACAAGATCTCCCGCAAGAGCGACAACCCCTCTATCACCCGCGACGTATCCGGCGAGGGGGTACAGCAGGCCATGCTCAAAATGCTGGAAGGTACGGAAGTGAATGTACCCCCTCAGGGCGGCCGCAAGCATCCCGAACAGAAGCTGGTCAAGGTCAATACCGAGAACATCCTTTTCATCTGCGGGGGCGCCTTCGACGGCATCGAGAAGAACATCGCCCGCCGCATCAACACCCAGGTGATCGGCTACAAGAACGAGGACAGCAGTCTTCGCGTGGACAAGGAGAACCTCCTCCAGTACATCAACCAACAGGATCTGCGCGCCTTCGGCCTCATCCCCGAGCTCATCGGCCGCCTGCCGGTGTTGGCTCACCTCAACCCCCTGGACAAGGAAGACCTGATGCGCATCCTCACTGAGCCGCGCAACTCCCTCATCCGCCAGTACCAGAAGCTCTTCCAGCTGGAGGGCAAAACAGTAGAGTTCACCCCCGAGGCACTGGAATACATCGCCGAGAAAGCTCTGGATTTCAACCTGGGCGCCCGCGGCCTGCGCTCCATCTGCGAGGCCATCATGACCGATGCCATGTTCGAACTGCCCTCCCAGAAGGACGTCACCCACCTCACCATCGACCGCGACTATGCCGAAGAGAAACTCAGCCACTCCAAGCTGAGCCGCTTACAAGCTGCATAGGGTACACACGCGATATTTTGGTAAACCATCGACGGCTAGTGTATGCGCCATGCTTAGCAAAACCCGGCGATAGCCGCCATGCCCTTTGCTGGTGTTGCTGCCTGGCAGAACGGCTTGGTTAAGCCCTACGCCCGCCTTATCTTAAACGGCTTCAAGTATGAAATAACTTCCAGGTCCTTTCATCATTGAAACGGTATTAAATCCGAAAACCCAGCCATCCGTTCTTTCCTTCCCCCGCCTTCCACCCCACCCCGCACCCACGCCCGGCCACGCCCACCCCGTCACCTCAGCCTG